>RFJS01000226.1 GCA_003694825.1 Verrucomicrobiota bacterium
CGCTCAGCTCAGAAGGGCTTGAGGTAGACCATGGCGACGGCGACGAGCACGAGGGCGGCCGTCAACCAGGCAAACATCCCGGTCTTCTCGCGCATCCGGAAAGCCATGCCGCTGAGCGCGGCGATCGCCAGCCACACGACAAGTTTCACGATCATCCAACCCGCGAAATGATTCGCGTAGACCACGGAGATCATGCCGAACCCCGTGACCAGCGCGATCAGGCTGAGAAGGCCCGTGCCGATCGCCACGCGGCGTTTGCGCTCCTTGTTCGGCGCCGCAAACGCCGAAAACGTCAGGCCGACGAGGAGGATGACGCTGAGCACGTGGAGCACCTGGTAAATCTGCAGCTTGGTCATGCCCGCCAAGGTGCGGCCACCCCCTGCCCCGGCAACCGAATTCGCCGCGTCCGGACGCAAAAAAAGCGGCGCCGACCGGAGAACTTTCCGATCGGCGCCGCATGCGAAATTGGGTTTCGCGCCCCACGTTGTGCCGTGTGCTCACAAGCCCCAGAACCTAGTCCAGGCAAGGTGGGAACATCCTTGCGGGCATCTGTTGTCCGGTGTGCGGCATAACATCTCCCCGCAAGGGGCAGCTCCCTTAATAATTGAGTAGGCAAAGAGCGTATCAGTTCGCAGCACGAACACTGCAGGGCGCGGAGCAGGACCGTATTGAACCGTTTCATGCGGTCAAATCCGAACCGGGAAATTTGTTCGCCCGCCCCGGAGATTTACACGCCGTTCACGTCTCCGCTCGCTGCCAGCGCCGCCGCCCCCAGAAACGCCGTGCCCAGCCGCGCGCCAGCCACGCGCACAGCAGCAGGTTCGCCGCCACCAGCCCCCAGACAGCCGTCGCATCGCCGCCGGCGAAAAACCGCCACGCCGGCCAGCCGCCCACCCCGGCCGCCACGGCCACGAGGATGGCATCCGACCACGCCCGCCGCCGCGCCGCGAGTGTCAGCCCCGCCCCGAGCGCGAACAAGCCCAGCCCGGCCACAGCCGAGACGCGCAGCGCCAGCAGCCCGACATCCGCCCGCCCCTCCGCGAGCACGGCGCTCCCGAGCAGCGCAAAGAGCACCTGGTTGAACAGGCCGAATCCACACAGCAGCGCCACCACCAGTCCCCGGCTCACGGGAAAGTTCCCCGGCTCCATCGGGATGCGGCTGGCCAGGGCGCAGCCCGAGCAGCAGTAGTAGGTCGCGCCCGGCTCGGGCGCCCGCACGCTGAAGGGCAGACCGCAGAATCCACACTCGACCTTCGCCATCGCCTCAGAGCCCCATGTGCTGGATGATGATCTCCTGCAGCGTCGCCAGGAAGAGGTAGGCGGCAAACCCGGTGCGCTCTTCCTCGGAGAGATCCGAGAGCTCGACATCGCCGGCCTCGAGCGTGGCATCGCTCATGTCCTTGAGCGCGGTCTCGCGCAGCTTGAGCCGGATGGCCGCCGCCGCCCGCAGGATGGCGTCCGCATGCTCGGGCTCGAGCACGACGCGGCCGGACTCGAAGAACTCCGCGTCGAACAGCGCCATGAGTTTGGCGCAATCGTCCACCTGCGTGTGGATGAGTCCCTCGCGCCAGACATGCTCGAGTTCCCGGTCGGCCTCCTCCATGCCCGGCCCGAAAGCCGTTTCCGCTTCGAGCGTGCGCAGGATCGGTTGAATGAAGTCCAGCAGCGGGGCGACCACGGACAGGTTGAGCGTGACCTCAATCCGATTCATCGGGCTCCAGGACGGCCGAGAGGTGCCATTGCTGCAGGGTGTAGACGTAGGCCTCCGCCTGCTCGCGCCCGCCCGTCCACAGGATCGACCGGCCGCGCTCGTGCACTTCGAGCATGTGCTTGCGCGCCCTCACCTCGTCGAATCCGAAGACCCGCCGGAAGACGAGGACGACATAGGACATGAGGTTGACCGGGTCGTTGAGCACCACCACGCGCCAGCGATCCGCGAGCTTTCGAGCCGTCTCCGACTCGATTTCCGGTAGCGGGGATTCCGCGCGCGCTCTGGGTGCAATCATGCCTGGACACTCGAGGCCCCCCGGGCGATGGCCGCTCGCACAGCCTCTTCCACCTCGGCGAGGGGCACCTTGGTAAACTCCTTCTCGGAACGCCACTTTAGCTCGACCACGCCCTCCTTCAAGCCGCGGTTACCCACGGTGATGCGCAGCGGGATGCCGATGAGATCGGCGTCCTTGAACTTCACGCCGGGGCGCTCGGCGCGGTCGTCCACGAGCACATCCACCCCCGCGGCCTCGGCGACGGCGACGATGCGATCGCGCACGGCCACCGCCTCCGGCAGCTCCGGATCGAGCATGCACACGAGAATCTGCCACGGCGCGACCGTCCACGGCCAGATGATGCCGTCCTCGTCGTGCGACTGCTCGATGATGGCCTGCAGCGTGCGGCTGATGCCGATGCCGTAACAGCCCATGATCATCGGGTGCTTCTGCTTGTTGTCGTCCATGTAGACGGCGCCGAAACACTCGCTGTATTTGGTCCCGAGCTTGAAGACGTGCCCGACCTCGATGCCGCGCTCGATCTTGAGCGGCTTGCCCGATTTCGGGCACGGCTCGCCGGCCTGGACACGGCGGAAATCGCCGAAACGGGTGATCTGCAGATCGCGCGCGACGTTGACATTGCGCAGGTGGAAGCCGTCGCGGTTGGCGCCGGTCACGCCGTTGCCGATGAGCCGGATGGCGTGATCGGCGAAGATGCCCGCGAGCTTTTCCGGCGCCTTGATCGTGCCCTTGACCACGCCGAGGCTCCCGGGCCGCGCCCCCATGACCGGCTCGATCTCCTCCGGCGTCGCCGGACGATAGAGCTGAAATCCGAGCGAGCCAAGCTTGGCCTCCTCGAGCTCGTCATTGCCCCGCAGGACGACGGCGAAGAGCTTGCCGTCGCCGACATAGAGGAGCGTCTTGAACTGGGCCTCGGCGGGCACGTTCCACGGATCGCCCTCGAGCTGCGCGATCGTCGTCACCCCCGGCGTGGCGAATTCCTCGACCGCCCCGACCGGCTCGGCGTCCTGCAGATCGGGCGGGACGAGGCCGCTGGTCGCCTTCTCCCGGTTCGCCGCGTATCCGCTCTCCTCGCAGTAGACGACATCGTCGTCGCCGATCTCGGCCGGCACCATGAACTCGTGGGAGAAACTGCCCCCCATCACGCCCGTGTCCGCCTCGACCGCGATGAAGCGCAGGCCGCAGCGGGCGAAGAAACGGCGATAGGCCGCCTCCATCCGGTGGTAGCTCTCGGTCGCCGCCTCATCGGTCGTATCGAAGCTGTATCCGTCCTTCATGACGAATTCGCGGGCCCGCATGAGGCCGTAGCGGGGACGGATCTCGTTGCGAAACTTCGTCTGGATCTGAAAAAAGTTTTTGGGCAGGTCGCGGTAGCTGGTGATCTCCGCGGCGACGAGCGGCGTGATGACCTCCTCGTGCGTCGGCCCGAGCACATACTGCGGCTCCTTCGCCGGCTCCGCCTGTGCCGAGGCGTTGCCCGCGCTGAACATCACCTCGCGCACCGCGGCCCACCGCGGCCCCTTCTGCCAGGTCTCGGCCGGATGAATGTGCGGCATAAGCAGCTCGATCGCCCCGGCCGCCTCCATCTCCTCGCGGCAGATCTGCTTGATCTTCTCGAGCACCCGCAGACCGAGCGGCAGGTAGGTATAGATGCCGCCGGCGAGCTTGCGGACGAGGCCGGCCCGCAGCAGCAGCCGATGCGAGGCGATCTCCGCCTCGGCCGGGCTTTCCTTGAGCGTGGGGATGTATGTCTGCGACCAGAGTTTCATGCGACGAGCGTGATGATGGATAAAACCGACGGGTCTGCCACCACCGGGCCGCTCCGGCAAGGTGGATTTTCCCGCGCGCGCCCCCGGCCGCCCGCGCGCTTGCCATGCCGCCCCGCGCCGCAAATGCTCGCCGGTTCGACCTGCGATGCAACCATCCCGTCCAGAGGCTCCCGAGACCGAAAAGAAACCGTGGCCCATGAAGTGGGTCGCGGCGGCGATCGTCGTCTACATCGTCGCCTACACGTTCATCAACCTCGAGTTCCGCAAGCCCGAGCCCGCCCACGAACCGTGGGCCGAGGCCCAGGCGCGCCGGGACAGCTATGTCGTCTCCGTGCGCGAGGACTGGACGCGGTTTCGCACCACCCTCGCCCCGCTCGCCGGCGGGGACGCCCCCGGCGCGGCGCGCGGCGAAACCCCGCCGGCCGCCGCCATCACCACCCGGGGCACCCCGGCCAGGCTGGAGACGATCGTCCCGCTCGAACTCACGATGGTCGTTCCCGCCCGCCCCATCCTCTACCCGTCGCCCGACCGCATCGATGCCCCGGCCGCCATCGGCGCCGACGACGCCCTCGTGCTGCGTCTCCACTTCGAGAACGGCCAGGCCGAGCGCCCCTTCGGCGAACTCATGGCGTGGGCCGGCAAGGACCACCATCTCTACCTCTTCCTCCAGGACGTCGAGCGCCTGCCCGAGGGCTTCCAGCCCACCCCGCCGGCCGAGCATCTCGAGGTCAAACTGCCCGCCGGCGGACTCGAGGCCGGCGCCTGGAAAGCCACGCTCTACGCGGCCGAAAAGACGTTCGACTGGACCTTCGAGGTCCGATAAACCCCGCCCAATCTCGCGCCACCCGCGCACGCTTCGCCATATGCAACCGACCGGGCCAGCCGTATCCACGATCAAACCCACGGACCTCCGCGGCATCCTCAACTATGTCCCGAGGTTCCAGAACCAGATCTTCATCATCGCCATCGACGGGGCGATCGTGGCCGACGAAAACTTCTCCAACGTCCTGCTCGACATCGCCGTGCTGCGCAGCCTGCAGATCCGCGTCGTGCTCGTGCACGGCATCGGGCGGCAGCTCCGCGAACTGGCCGAGGCCCGCGGCATCGCCATCTCCGATGTCGATGGCACCGGGGTCGTGGACGCCGCCACGGTCGACCTCGCGATCCGCGCCTCTTCCCGCGTCTCTCACCAGGTGCTCGAGGGCCTCACCCAGAGCGGCCTGAAATGCGCCATCACCAACTCGGTGCGCGCCGCGCCGGTCGGGATCATGAAGGGCGTGGACAACCAGTTCGCCGGCCGTGTCGACCGCATCGATACCGAGTTTCTCCGCCATCTGATCGACCGGCAGGTCGTTCCCATCATCCAGCCGGTCGGCTTCGACCGCGACGGCGTTTCCCTGCGCATCAACAGCGACCTGCTCGCCGGGGCGCTGGCCACCGCGCTCGGCGCCACGAAGATCGTCTACCTCACGCCGCACCCCGGCCTCGAGATCGATGGGGAGATGCGCCACCAGATCGCCTTCGAGGAGCTCAGCACCCTCCTCGACTCGCGCCCGGCCGCCATCCCGGCCGCACTCCTGAGCAAGGCGCGCCACGCCGTCACCGCCATCCGTTCCGGCGTCCCCCGCGTCCACCTCATCGACGGGCGGGTGCACGACGCCCTGCTCAACGAGATCTTCTCCAGCGAAGGAGTCGGCACCCTCGTCTACGGCAACGACTACCAGCAGATCCGCCGGGCCACCCGCCGCGACGCCCGTATCATCTACAACCTGACGCGCAATGCCGTGAAGCGCGAGGAGCTGGTCCACCGCACCCTCCAGGCCGTGGAGAAGAACATCGAGAGCTTCTACGTTTTCGAGATCGACGAAAACATCATCGGCTGCGTCTCCCTCACCGTGTATCCCGATCAACCCGACACCGCGGAGGTCGGCTGTGTCTTTGTCCAACCCTATCACCAGGACCGCGGGATCGGCAAAAAGCTCGTCGAGTTCGCCTGCCTCGAGGCCGCGCGCCGCGGCGCCCGCCGGGTGATCGCCCTGAGCACGCAGAGTTTCAAGTTTTTCACCGGCCCGTGCGGCTTTGCGGAAGCCGACAAGAGCATCCTGCCGCCGTCACGGCTCGAGGCCTACGAGAAGAGCCAGCGCAACTCCCGCATCCTCGTCAGGGAACTGACGGGCTGAGCCCGCCGCCGTCCGCGACGGGCCTCGGGCGCGTTGGCGAAGCGCTCAGCGCGCCGCGACCCAGTCGGCAAAAGCGCCGATGATCCCATCGAAGGCGCCGTTGCTGAAGAAGACGACGACCCGGCGCCCCGGCGCCCCGGTCTGCGCCTCGGCCTTGAGGGCGTCGAGCACGCCCGCATTCGTATCCGGCGCCCGGGCCTCGCGGCCGGCGGCCCGCAATCCCGCGGCCACGGCGGCGGTATCGAAACGCTCGTCCGCCGCGAGCCGGTCGGCTCGATTGACCGGCCCGAGCAGCACGACATCCGCTCCGGCGAGCGCGGCCTGAAAACGGTCCTGGAGCACGCGGGTGCGCGCCGTATTGCTTCGCGGTTCGAAAGCCGCGATCAGGCGGCATCCCGGAAATCGGCGGCGCAGCGATTCGAGCGTCTGGGCGATGGCGGTCGGGTGGTGCCCGAAATCCTCGATGACCACGAGATCCTCGCGCTCCGCCCGCACCTCCTGCCGCCGCCGCACGCCGCGAAACCGCTCCAGGGCGGAGAGATCGAGCCGC
>RFJS01000227.1 GCA_003694825.1 Verrucomicrobiota bacterium
CTGCATAGTCGGCCGCGGTCTGAGTCCGCGAGAGATACAGGTCGACCGTCGGATCCACCCAGTTGCGGCTGTAGCCGTATCCGCCGGAGAACTCGCTGCAGTAGGTGGCACAGCGCACGTTGGCCTCGCCGAGGATGGCGCGGGCGTCCTGGAAATAACCGCGGTTGAGGCAATCGTGGACGCTGAACACAAGGTGCGGCTGAAAGTTCTCGACCACCTGCCGGTAGTATTTCCGCCCGAGTGACACCCCGTTGCGGTTGATGAGCCCGAGAAGCTCGACGACCAGGTAGTAGGGGTGGTGCATCCAGGGCATGTGTTTCTGGATGAAATTGTAGAACCACACCCCGAACCGGGCGATCCGCGAGGAGTCTTCGAGCATGCTCTCGATGCGCACGTCAACCGACCAGCCGTAAAGGCGCTTCACCCAGCGCGCGAAGGCACTGGCCCGGGCGTCGTGACCGCCGCCGGTGCTCGAGGTAAGCACGAGTATGCGCAGAGGAGACATGTGGAAATTATCCAAGATCGAAATACAGGCGCTGGCAGAACCGGCTCAGCCGCACCGGTGCGAGGCGATCGAGAAACGGTGCCAGCCGCGCCTGAAAAAAGCTCCCCGAACGCACCACCCCACTGCGCCCCCGCCGCAAGGCCCGACGCAGATCGCGCGCCGCCCGCTCCGGCGAGGGAGCGGCAGCGAGCTGCTTCTCGATCCGCTCCCACACACGGGAACATCGCTCGTCGGTGAAAACTGAAGGGCGGCGGGCAGACATGGATCGATTGAAGTCAGTCCGATAATCGCCGGGGCGGAAGTCGATTACTTTCACGCCGGTGCCGCTCATCTCCGCCTCGAGCGTCGCGCTCAGCGCCGCCAGGCCCGCCTTGGCGGTGTTGTAGGCACTCATGAAGGGGATGGGGAATTCCGCCACGAGCGATGTGACATTGACAATCGTGCCCTGGCCGCGTGCGCGCATCGCGGCGGCGGCCATGCGGGCAAGCCACGCCGTGCCAAAGAGCATCGCGGCCACCTCGCTTTCCCACATCTCGGCGGGGATTTCGTCGAACCGGCCGAAACCGGCGAATCCCGCATTGTTGATGAGCAGATCCACGGCGCCGCCCTGCGAATGGACCGCCTGCCACGCCGCCGCGACCGACTCCCTGTCGTGCAGATCCAGAACCAGCGGACGCACCCCCTCGACCGCGGCCGCGCGCTCGAGACTGCGGGCCGTGCCCCAGACTTCGACCCCTTCGGCGAGCAGCATTCGCGCAAAGGCCCGGCCGAGGCCAGTTGACACGCCTGTCAGCAATGCCCGCCGATACTGCAACGCCGATGCCATCGCTCCGGCGGTATCAGCCCTCGACGGCACGCATGAGGATGGCCACGTTGGCTCCGCCAAATCCGCTGCTGTTGCTCAGAACCGTTTTCGGCGCCTCCGCGAGGGTTTCGCGATTGATGGCAACCCCTTCGGCTTCCGGATCGAGTTCGGTGATGTGCGCGGATCCCGGGATGAAGCCGTCGCGGATGGCCAGCGCGCAGAAGCCGGCCTCCATCACACTGCTCAGCGAAAGACCGTGGCCCGTGAGCGCCTTGGTGGCACTGACATACGGCCGGCCCCGGCCGACACCGAAGACGCGCTTGATGGCCCGCAACTCGCTCACGTCGCCGATAGGCGTCGAGGTGGCGTGGGCATTGATGTAGTCGACCGCCTCCGGATCGAGGCCACCGGAAGCAAGGGCCCGGCGCATCGCCTGCTCCAGGCCGGCCCCTTCCGGATGCGAGATGGCGACGTTGTGTCCGTCCGATGCCTGCCCCCATCCGATGATCTCGCAGTAGGGTCTGACCCCGCGGCGGGCAACCTCGTCCTCACTCTCGATCAGCATCGCCACGGCACCGCCGGTGGAGACGAAGCCGTCGCGCGCCTTGTCGAAGGGACGCGATGCCTTGTCCGGATCGCTTTGCACCGAAAGCGCCCGCATCCCGGCAAAGGGCAGCGAGCTCTCGCGATTGCAGTCCTCCCCGCCGACGATGAACATCCGCTTCTTTCGCCCCGAGACGATTTCATCGACGGCAAAACCGAGAGCGTGCCCGGAGGAGGCACAGGCCGAAGAGAAGCCGCAGGAAGCCCCCAGTATCCGAAAGCCAGCGACGAGGTTGAAATTCAGTGTTCCCGCGATCGAAGAGACGATGCCGGTGGGCGGGCACCGCATCACGCCGAGGCGGTTCATCCGGGTCAGTTGATGATAGAGCAGCCTCGGAGACCCCGCCGAGGCCGCGTAGAGCCCCGTATCCGGATTCGAAATATCCGCCTCATCGAGGCGGGCATCGGCGATGCACTGCTGCATCGCGCACCAGGCGTAGACGCCATGGGGAGCGAGCCCACGGAGGACTTCGCGGCGGATCGAGTAGCCCTCGGGGTAGGTCCAGTCTTCGAAGTCGGTCGAATCGACGTCGAACCCCTTGACCGTGGCGAGGACTTTCACCGGGACATCAGGGTCGTCGAACTCCGGATAGCGTTCGATCCCGTGCCGCAGCTCACGGAGGCTCCGAACCACACTTTCCTGATCGTTGCCGATGCTCGTGATGAAGCCCAGCCCTGTGATGAAAACCCGTTTGGAAACCATCGAAAGGGACGTTGGGTCAACCGCGAGCGCGAGGCAAACGCATAGGTTGCCCGCGGCGAGGCCCGTCAGAGAACAGACGCGGGGCCCGGTTCGTCCCGGTGCCCCGCGCCAAATCGTTTTCTGAATGGGCCAGGCGTGCTCACGAGCCCGCCGGAGGCTTCTCCGCAGCTTCGGCCGATGAGGCCGACGCCTGCTCAGGGCCGGCCTCGGGGGCGGACGCCTCCTGCGCGTTCTCCTTCGCACCGGCATCGGTGGCGGCCTTCGGCTCGTCATCACTCGCCCCGTCACCGTCCTGTCCGGTGAGGTAGCCAAAGGTCAGGCTGATTTCCTCGGCCACCGCGGCCTTTTCCTGCCCCACCCGCACAACGCCTTCGAAGGTCGCGAGGGGCATGCGCAGGCGGCGGGGCTTGACGCTGAGCTTGAGCACATCGCCAGGACGGCAGACGCGGTGACAGCGCACACCCTCACAACCGGTGAAGAGGATCGTCTTTGGATCGACCGGGTTGTCGAGCTGCTCATTTTTCGCGTTGAGCAGATAGAGGACGGCGAGCTGCCCGAGCGCTTCGAGAAGAATCGAAGCAGGAAAGATCGGGTTGTCCTTGAAATGTCCCTTCAGAAACTCCTCGTCGCCGGTGATCGTGTAGGATCCCGCGGCCCAGCCGCTGGAAATGGTCGCTTCCTTCACGAAGAGGAAAGGCGGCTGATGCGGCATGCAGGCGAGGATCTCCTCGAGCGGAAGCACCCGGGAGGGCTCGGGCGGCGGCAGCCCCTTCGCCTTGTGCTCGATGAAGACCCGGATGTCACCGACCGTGCGCAGGCTGCGCAGCTCGTCGTTGTTGATGGAAATCTGCACGACCTCCTCGATCAGAATCACCGCCTCCATCAGGGTCAGGGAGTCCAGACCGAGGTCTTCCATCACCCGCAAATCGTCATCGGGCTCACGCAATTTGGCGGCAGCCGACGGCTCGAGAAAACGCTCGATGATGCCGAGAACGATCACCGGCACGAGCGACTCGTCCTTGGTCTGGCGGTAGCGCAACGCAGCTTCCACGGTGGCAGCAGAACACCGTTTCAGCGACTCCCGAAGCTGAGCCTCTTCTGCAGACGCCGATGACGCCGGCTGAGTCGGTTCGTTTTGCGAGGCTGATGGCATAAACGCTGGAAGTAAGGGTTCAGGGTTTGCAATGACAACGCAAATTTCACCCCGGCTCTTTCACGGGGAAAACCCCTATGGCAAACCGCTTGACGCCCCGATGGGATCCGACACAACTGCATCGTGCTGCGAACGTTTCCGAAAGCGACGGACAAACTCGTCTCCGAACAAACGGCCGGTTCTCCCGACATCCCGGCGCAGCACGACCTGCCCCCCGAACCTACGCTCCCCAGTCGTCTCCCTCGCCCCAATCACCACCACAAGCAACCAACCCGGGGGCGATCCCAGACGCCCCTTTCCGTGGTCTGGAACGGGCTACATGAGCGCTGCAAAACCTAGTCTGCCTCTCACAATCGTCACTCACGAGTTCTTTCCGATGAACGGCGGCATAGCCACGTTCGTCGAGGAGATGGCTGGAGCCTGCCATGAGCTGGGGCAGGAGGTGGAGGTCTGGGCCCCACAGCGTCCGACGCCGCATGAGCGGACGTTCCCCTACCCGGTGCGCCGTGTTCCGATCCGTGGGACACAGGATCTCTCATGCCAACTGCGGATGGCGCGCGAGATGATCGCCCAGCGCCGCCACCTGCGCCATCGCATCGTCTATCTGCCGGAGCCCGGACCGGTGCTGGCGATGACCTACCTGCATTTCTTCGACGCCTTCCGACCGGCACGGCTCGCGCTCACCTTTCATGGTTCGGAAATTCAGAAGTTTGCGGCACGACCGGCGGCACGCCTGCTGGTGCGGCGGTTGATCCGCGCCGCGGACCGGGTCACGACCACCTCACGATTCACCCGCGAGCTGCTGTGCTCCCGCTTTCCCGATGCGGCGGGGAAGATCGTGATGACGCCGTGCGCGTTGCGCTCGGCATTTCTCGATCGCGACACGAGCCGGATGAAGACGACCAACAAGCTCGTCATTCTCACCGTCGGCCGTCTCCATCCGCGCAAAGGCCAGCACATCGTCATGGAGGCCCTGGACCGCCTCGATGACGACATCGCCTCCCAGGTGGAATACTGGATCGTGGGCCGCAGCACCCGGGGTGACTACGAAGCCCGGCTGCGCAACCGTGCCAAGAGCCTGAAGGTGCCCGTGACCTTCCTCGGCAACATCGCGCACGATGAACTGGATGTCCTCTACCGGCGGGCCGACATCTTTGCGATGACCAGCGTGAACCACGGGCATAGCGTCGAAGGGTTCGGTCTTGTCTACCTCGAAGCCTCGGCATTCGGCCTCCCGGTCGTCGGCCATGCCATTGGCGGCGTGCCGGAGGCTGTTCTCGACGGCAAGACGGGCCTGTTGGTCAAGCCGGGAGATCTCCCGGGACTGGTTGCCGCCTTCGATACACTGATTCGCGACCGAAGGAAACGCGAAGAGCTGGGCGCGGCCGGCCGTGCCTGGGCGCGGAGCCGCACCTGGCACGACTCGGCGCGCAATCTGCTCAAGGGGCTGACCCCGCACCCGCTCGCCGAAGGCGAGGCGGTCCCTGCGGAATCGCGCCTCCAGCCGGCCTGATCAGACCGGGGCGCCCGCTCCGATACCGGCGCCGAAGCCCCCCGGCACGGGCTGAACGCATCCCGCCCCGGCGTGCTGTCTTTTTGGAGACGCCCGGCACGCCACCGCCCCCTGATCCGCGAAAGGGATACTCCCGGGTCAGTTCAGCGTGATGGCCACGTAGCGGTAGATGCCCCGGATGTTCAGCAGGAGGATGTTGCGGCCTCTGCCGATGGCCTCGCGGGCCGAATGCACATCCGTGACCAGCTTGCGGTTGATTTGTTCGATCACCGTGCCCACGGGCAGAACTGAGGCGAACCGGGATCTCGGATCGACCTCGATCACGACGACGCCCCGGGCCTCTTCGGCCAGATCGAACTGCTCGCGCAACTCCCGGTCGATCGGCGCAATGCGCACGCCATCCACGAGTTCGTTCGAAGCGCTTCCGGCGAAGTTCGTATCCTCTTCGAGCCGTCCCAACACGACTTCGACGGATTCCTCGTCGCCGTCGCGGACGTAGCCGATCGTCACTTTCGTGCCCGGCGATTTCTGCGAGATAACAAGCCGCAGCTCACTGGCATCGGCGATCGGCCGACCGTCCACACTGACGATCACATCCCCTCGCTCGAGTCCCGCCCGGGCGGCCGGGCTGTCCTCCTGCACATCGACGACGAGCACACCCTTGCCGTCCTCGACGCCGAACTCCTGGGCGAGGTCGGCATCGAGATCCTGCAGACTGACGCCGAGGAACCCCCGGGCAACCGAACCGGTCTCGATCAGGCTGCGCATGATGTTCGCGGCGAGGTTGATCGGGATGGCGAACCCAATGCCGATGTTGCCGCGCGAGGTAGAGATGATCGCGGTGTTGATGCCCACAACCCGGCCCATGGCGTCGACGAGGGCACCGCCGGAATTCCCCGGGTTGATCGATGCATCGGTCTGGATGAAATTCTCGTAGCCGTCGCGCAACAGCTGCAGGTTGGACCGCCCCGTGGCGGAGACGATGCCCATTGTCGTCGTCTGCCCGACTCCCAGAGGATTGCCCACGGCGAAGACGAGATCTCCCACTCTGAGCTGATCGCTGTCGGCAAGCGTCGCCGAGGGCAGGTCTTCGGCGTCGATTTTGAGCACGGCGACATCGGTGCGCGGATCCGCGCCGACGATCTCGGCTTCGAACTCCTTGCCGTCGGGCAGCGCGACGCGGATCTCGTCGGATTCGGCAATCACGTGGTTGTTGGTGAGGATATAACCGTTTTCCGAGACGATGACCCCGGATCCCAGACCGCTCTGGATGCGCTCCTCCTGCTCCGGCCCGGGGCCGAAGAAACGCCGGAAGAACGGATCGTCGAAGGGCAGCCCCCGGCCGCGCATCCGCACGATCTTCGTGGAATAGACGCTGACGACGGAGTGGCGGATCTCCTCGAGCGCGTCAGCGTAACTGGTAACCAGCGGAGCCTGGGCGCGAGGGAGCGGTGTCGCGTCGACCTTGATCTCGGGCATCGTCCCGCGAGGCGCTTCCTCGGCCGCGTGCAACAGACCGATCAGGCCATAGATTCCGAGACCGGCGGCGAGCGCCGAGGCGAGGATCCGGATTTTCATGGATTTACGGGATGGCATTTCGCACGGATGTCGAATGCCGAAGATCAAAAGCCCTTGATGCGGAACAGACTGGTGACACTTTCGTTGCAGTTGATGCGCACGATGGCCTCGCCGGGGAGGCGGGCCACGCTGAGCACGGTGATGGGGAGCCCGCGTGTTTCCACCGGGATGCTGTTGGTCGTGATCAACTCGTCGACCGCGCCCGTCTTGAGGCGTTCGTAGGCCATGTCGTGGAGGTTGGAGTGCGTCACGGCCGCGCGAATCTTGCGGGCACCGTGCTCCTTGAGCAGGCGGGCCGCCGCGGTGATCGTGCCGGCGGTTTCGGTGATGTCGTCGACGATGAGCACGTCGCACCCTTCGACTTCGCCCACGACATTGGTGGCCTCAACCGTGGTCGAGTTGCGCCGTCGCTTGGCGACGAATCCCAGGCCCGACTGCAGCATGTTGGCATAGGCCGCCGCCATTTTCACACCACCGACGTCGGGAGAGACAACCACGAGATTCTCGCTGCGGGACTTGCTCAGGTAATCGTAGAAAACCGTGGAGGCGTAGAGGTGGTCGACGGGGATGTCGAAGAAGCCCTGGATCTGCCCGGCGTGCAGGTCCATGGTGAGCACACGACTGGCGCCGGCGGCGACGAGGAGGTTGGCCACGAGCTTGGCCGTGATCGGCACGCGCGGCTGATCCTTGCGGTCCTGCCGGGCGTATCCATAAAATGGAAGCACCGCGGTGATGCGCTGCGCCGAGGCCCGGCGGGCGGCATCGATCATGATGAGCAGCTCCATCAGGTGATGGTTCGTGGGCGGGCAGGTGGACTGAATAATGAAAACATCCTGTCCGCGGATGTTCTCATTGATCTTCACGAACGACTCGCCGTCGGGGAAACAGGTGACGGTGGCATCGCCAAGGGGGACGCCGATTTCGTCGCAGATTTCCTGGGCGAGGCTGCGGTTGGAGCTGCCGGAGAATATCTTGAGCTTGGGATCCCTCATGCGGTGTCGCGACTATGGCCGGAGCCGGGCCGGAAAAACAGCCTTTTTCCTGGTTCGTTTACGGAAATGTTAAGCGATTTACCGCGTCCGGGGAACATGGCCCCTCCCCGCTCACTTCTGTCGGCCCGACGACGCTTTCCCGCTGAGCCCGACGGCGGCTTCGAGTGCGTCGACCCGGCGGAAGAGCGCCGGGAGCTTCTCGCGCAGCACGTAGTAACGATTCGCCGCGAGCAGCGGCATCATGGGGCTGGCGCGGACTTTTGCTCCGGCTTCGAGGTCGGTATGGACGCCGGACTGCCCGCCGACCATGGCCCCCTTGCCGATGGTGAGGTGTCCGCCGGTGCCGGACTGGCCGCCCATGACGACATAGTCTTCGAGCGTGGTGCTGCCGGCGAGGCCGACCTGGGCGCACAGAATGCAATGCCGGCCGATGATACAATTGTGGCCGACCTGGACGAGGTTGTCGATTTTCGTGCCCTCGCCGATAATCGTCGAGCCCATGCGCGCCCGGTCGATGGTGCTGTTGGGCCCGACTTCGACGTCGTCGCGAATGACCACGTTGCCGATCTGAGGGATTTTCTCGTGCCGCCCGGCGTCGGTTTCGTAGCCGAAGCCGTCACCTCCGACGACGACACCGGCGTGCAGATACACGCGATCCCCGAGGATGCACTCGGCCAGCACGCGCACGCCCGGCCCCAGCCGGCAATCTCGCCCGATCCGCACGGCGCGTCCGACAAAGGCCTGTGCCTCGAGCCACGAACCCGGCCCGATGCAGGCATCCGCCTCGATCACGCAGAAGGGGCCGACCACCGCCGTCGGATCGACGGAGGCCGACGGACTGACCACGGCGGTTGGATGGATGCCCGGCGGCGGCTTCGGCCAGAGCTGCGCCTCGAGCCGGCGTCCGATCTGCATGAGTGCCCGGGAGGGATTGGCGACGAATAGGAAAGTCTTCCCCTCCGGCGGCTCCGCCTCGAAGGTTTCCGGAACGAGAATGACCGAGGCTTCGGTGGTCTCGAGCTGGCGGCGGTATTTGCCGCTGGCCAGGAAGGAGAGGTCTCCGGCCTTTGCCTGGGCGAGCGAGGCGATTCCGGTCACCGGACCGGTGAAGTGACCCTGTTGACGCGATGCTCCGCAGATCGAAGCGATTTCCTGAACCGAGAGGGAGATTTCCATACTGTGCGGATCCCGCGCCGAAAGCAGACACGCCGCACCTGCCCCCGCCAATAAAAAAGCCCTGCCGCATCACCGGCAGGGCTCGAAGGGAAATGAGCGGTTCGTCTCGACGCCGCTTTATTCGGAAGCGGCTTCCGGCTCGGGCGCGTCCTTGTTGAGCTCGGCGATCACCTCGTCGGTGATGTCATAGGCCTCGTCGGCGTAGAGGATGGCCGAGATGCCGATCGCGGTGGGACCGGAGGTGTCGAGCACGAGCGTGGCGCCTTTCTCTTTGGCGATGTCGAGGATCACATTGTTGATCTCCTCGAGCATGAGGTCGCGGTGGTTCTGCTGCCGCATCTGCAGGGAGCGCTGGGTGTTCTGGACGAACTGCTGGGCCTCCTGCTCCTTGGCCCGGATGTTCTGGAACATCTCGCGGGCTTCCTCTTCGGCGCGTTTGCGAGCCGACTCGCTGAGGGCGGTGTTCTTCGATTCCTCCTCCTTCTTCTTCAGCTCCGCGACAAGCCCTTCGAGTTCCTTCTGGAGCTGGTTGACCTGCTCCTGGGCTTTCGACTGCGCGTCCGCGAGCTTCTGCTGATTTTCTTTCGTCTTCCAGTAGCTGTCGTAAGCGCGACCGACGCTGACGGTGACCAGCTTGATTTCGGGCTGGGCCTGAACGAATGCCCCGGCGAGGAGAAACGCCGCGAGAGCGAACACGGTGGTAACAGGATTTTTCATGTATCGATTGGTATGAGGTTAAAAGCGGGTGCCGAATGAGAAGTTGAACTGGTTGCCTCGATTGTTCGTGCCATCAGTGGTAAGCGGAATGCCGTAGTCCAACCGCAACGGCGAACCAAGCACGAAGAAGCGGATTCCGAAACCGAAGTTGTCGTTGTAACCCGAGGGGTTGAAGTCGAAGGCTCCCTTGTTCACGAAACCGGCGTCGTAGAAGATGGCGAAACGCACCGGCGCGACGATGTCGGCCGAATACTCGAGGCTGAGCATGCCGTAGGTCTTGCCGCCGACAGGCTCGCCGAAGCTGTTCTTCGGACCGACGTCGCGAAACTCGAATCCACGCAGCGTACGGGGACCGCCCAGGAAGTAGCGGTCGTAGAACGGCACGGTCGGGCTGTCGTCATATTGCTGGACAACGCCGAGGCGGCCATGCAGCTCGATCACCTGCCGCTGAAACTCGAAGAGCGGGAAATACTGAGTCCCTCTGCCCTCGACACGATAATAGTCGACATCGCCCCCGAGCGATCCGCCGGCCAGCTCGAAGATGCCCTCGAAACGGCTGCCCCGCGTCGGCGTGATGAGGTTGTTCCGGGTGTCGCGCAGGAGGATCAGGCCGAGCTTGGAGACGCGGGTCTCGCCCGCGAGGGACTCGATCTCGTCTCCCACGCCCGGCGAAACGTCGAAGATGTTGACGTCTTCGAGGCGGTAGGAAATCCGCCCCTCGACGAGCTCGAAGAGGCGCTTGCGCAGGTAGACCTCGAAGCCGGCGCGCAACTCATTGTAGATGGCGCTCGTGTAGTCGGAACGGGTGCGATAGACTTGAAAACCGAAGGCCAGCTCCTGCTCGAAGAGCCACGGCTCCTCGAAGGCCAGCACGAGGTCGCTGGATTGCGAACCGATCTGCGCCTTGAGCCTGAATTTCTGACCGTCGCCCTGAAACATGGAGCGGCGGTTGAAGATGTCGAAGTTCGACTGGCTCAGCTCGATGAAGAAGACGGCGCGCTCGAGCGACGAGAAGCCGGCGCCGAAGGTGAGATTGCCGGTGCGCCCCTCGCGAAAGCTGATCTTGAGATTCTTGCGGTTGGGGATGTTGGTGCTCTCCGGCCGCACACTGATGTCTTCGAAGAAGCGCGTGTTTTCCAGGCGGGCGCGGCTGGTTTCCATGCGGACGGAATCGAAGACATCGCCCGGGGCGAGGATGACCTCCCGGATGACCACGATGCTCTTGGTCTTGGTGTTGCCCTCGATGTTGATCGACTCGACGTAGTAGCGCTCGCTCTCGTCGACCTCGAATTCGATATCGATCGCTCCGGGGGCGATGTTCGGGCGGCGGTTGAGCCGGACGCGGGTCTCGAGGTAGCCGAACTGGCCATAAAACTCGCGGATCCGGTCGAGTTCCTCCTCGAGTTTCGACGGGGAGTAGACATCGCCGGTCTCCACCCGCGCCACGCGGCGCACGAGGTCCGGCGGGAAGAGCGTGACCCCGGATACGGAGACCTCGCCGACGCGGTATTGCTTGCCCTCCTTGACCGGGATGGTGATAACCATGTCGGAAGGCTTCGGATACGAAAAGGTGATCTTGTCCTCCTCGATCTCGACATCGAGGAATCCTTCCTCGCGGTAGTAGTCGCGGATCTTGTCGAGGTCCTTCTCGAACTTCTCATCGTCGAACCGGCCGCCACCGGTGATCCACGAGAACCACCACCAGCGCTTCAGCTCCATCTGCTTGCGCAACGAGCTGTCGCGCCGCGCCTTGTTGCCGACGAATTCGATGTGCTTGATTTTGACCTTCGGGCCTTCGTCGATGGTGAAGACGACGGTGCCGAAACCGGTCACCGGATTGCGCTCGATGACGTAGTCGACGCGCGCCTGGGAGAATCCGGCCTTGCGGTAGAACTCGAGGATCTTGTCGGCATCCTCCTTCACCATGCGTTCGTCGAGGGCGAAGTTGTTGCGGATCGTCGTCTCCCGTTCGAGGCGCTTGGTGGACACCTTGCGATTGCCCTCGAAACGAATGGCGCCGACGCGAAACTTCGGCCGCTCATCGTAGATGAGGTCGACCGTGTTGCGATCGACTTCGACACGACGCACCTCGATGAACTCGAACAATCCCGTGCGGTAGAGCGAGCGGATGTCGCGGTCGATGATCGTCTCGTCGTAGGGCATGCCGTCCCGCATGGAGATGTTGGCCCGCACGACCTCTTCGGTGACGTTGGCCACGCCCGAAAACTTGATTTCGACATGGCGGATGGTCGGGACGGTGAAGTCGCCGATTTGCGCGCGCAAGGGTGCCCCGGCCAGGAGCAGGAGGGAAACAAGGAGGAGCGACAGCCGGGAAAACACCCGCTCCGGGAGGCACTTACTCTGCAAAGTTTTCAAAGCGGGTAATCTCTCTGAGGAAGGTTAGCCGGACCTCCCCTACCGGTCCGTTTCGTTGCTTGGCAATGATTAAATCCGCATGGTCGGTGGCCACGGAGAAGTCGTCCTTGGCGTCCTTCGGCCTCGCGAGGAGCAGCACCAGGTCGGCGTCCTGCTCGATCGAGCCGGACTCGCGCAGGTCTGAAAGACGCGGCTGGCGTTTCTCCTTTTCCGATTCGCGGTTGAGCTGGCTGAGCACGATGACCGGCACGTGCAGTTCCTTTGCGAGGATCTTGATGCCGCGTGAGATCTCGGCGATCTGCTGCTCGCGCGGGACGCGCGGATCGGTGCCGGCGATCAGCTGCAGGTAGTCGATCACGATCAACGCGAGCTTGTGGCGCGAATGCAGACGCCGGGCCTTGGCCCGCAGTTCGTGAATGTTGAGCTGACCGGAATCGTCGATCCATAGGGGAGCGGTCTTGAGTTCGACAGCGGCCTGAGCGAGCCGTTCCTGCTCTTCTCGGGTGGCGAAACCGCCGCGCAGGCGGCCGGCCGCGACCCGCGCCCGGCACGTGAGCATGCGCATCGCCAGCTGCTCGGCGCTCATCTCGAGGCTGAAGACCAGCACCGGCTTGCCTTTCTGGCCCGGCTTTTTCGGCAGCACGACGGCCTCGGCGATGTTCATCGCCAGACTCGTTTTGCCCATCGAGGGACGGGCCGCGAGGACGATCATCTCCTGCGGGTGCAGCCCGAAGGTCATCGTATCCAGATCCTTGAACCCCGTGGAAAGCCCACTGAGTTCACCGCCCCGCTCGAGCAGCTTGTGGATGATGTTGACCGCGCCGCTGACGGAGTCCGCGATCGGCCGGGCGGAGTCCGAATAGCGGTCCTCGCTGATTTTGAAGATCTCCTGCTCGATCTCCTGGATGAAGTCCTCGAGACCCTCCTGGGAAAAATTGAAGCACCGCTCGACGGCACTGGTCGCGGTCTTGATGAGCCGTCGCAGGAGGTATTTTTCGCGAACGATCTCGATGAAGTGCCCGAGGTGGGCGGTCGTCGCGATGCGGTTGCTCAGCTCGATGACAAAGGCCGGTCCGCCGATGCTCTCGAGCGTGCCCGCGCTCTTGAGTTCCTCGCAAAGCAGGATTGTGTCGATGGCGGCCTTGCGCTCGTTGAGCGAGAGGAGCGCCTCGTAAATGGCCCGGTGTGCCGGGCTGTAGAACGCCTCAGGGACGATCTTCTGCTCGAGGCACCGGGAGATCGAATCGACGCCGTCGAGAATGCAGCAGGCGAGCAAGCCCGCCTCCGCATCCAGGGAATGCGGCATCTCACGGCCGGCCAGCATCGGCACCGACGATGCCGCCGTCGCGCTCTCCGCAGAAGAGCGCCGTCGCTCACCGCGCCCGCCCGACCTGCGCTCGGCAGCCATTATCGAGCCCGGTGGTTGTCAGCCCGCTTCAGCTTTCGGTCGACGCTTCCTCGGCCTCGACGATCGGGTTTTCGGAGACGACATCGAAAACCAGCTCCGCCGTGACCTCGGGATGGAGGCGCACCTTGGTGGTGTGCTGGCCGAGCGTCTTGATGGGCGTGTGGAGCTGGATGCGCTTCTTGTCGA
>RFJS01000228.1 GCA_003694825.1 Verrucomicrobiota bacterium
CGCCGGTGGGGGGCGGACTGCGCCTGCCGTCGTCCGCCCCCGGCGCCGGGCCCGGCCCCTGCCGGAATCGGCGAAACATCCCGCCACGCGTTCCCCCTTCTCGTTCCACCAACCGTTTCCCCATCATCCAACCCAACACAATCAACACCATCCGCATACGCTCATGAGTTCCGACAACGACACCGCCCGCCGCCCCGGCCTCGGCACCCGCGCCCTCCACGCCGGCCAGTCCTACGACCCCGCCACCGGCGCCCGCGCCGTCCCCATCTACCAGACCACCAGCTACGGCTTTCGCGACGTCGACCACGCCGCCAATCTCTTCGCCCTCAAGGAACTCGGCTGGATCTACACCCGGATCATGAACCCCACCACCGATGTCCTCGAGCAGCGCCTCGCTGCGCTCGAAGGCGGATCCGGCGCCCTCGCCCACTCCTCCGGCCAGGCGGCCATCACCGACGCCATCCTCAACATCGCCGGCGCCGGCGACCACATCGTCTCCGTCTCCCAGCTCTACGGCGGCACCTACAACCTCTTCCACTACACCCTCCCCAAGCTCGGCATCGAAGTCTCCTTCGTCGACGCCCAGGATCCGGAGAGCTTCCGCAAGGCCCTCAAGCCGAACACGAAGGCCTTCTATGGTGAAGGTCTCGGCAACCCCGCGCTGAACATCTTCCCCTTCGAAGAAGTCAGCGCCATCGCGCGTGAAGCCGGCGTCCCCCTCATCATCGACAACACCTGCCTCACCCCGTGGCTCAACCGCCCCTTCGAGTGGGGCGCCAACATCGTCGTGCATTCGACGACGAAATACATCGGCGGCCACGGCACCTCCATCGGCGGCATCGTCGTCGACGGCGGCAACTTCGACTGGGGCAACGGCCGCTTCCCGGGCTTCACCGAACCCGATCCGAGCTACCACGGCCTCGTCCACTGGGACGCCTTCAAGGCCTTCGAGCCGGCCGGCGGCGCCAACGTCGCCTACATCCTGAAAATGCGCCTGCAGCTGCTGCGCGACGTCGGCGCCTGCATCAGCCCGATGAACGCCTTCCTCATGCTCCAGGGTCTGGAGACGCTCCACGTCCGCATGGAGCGCCACTGCGCCAACGCCCTGAAGGTCGCCGAGTATCTGGAAGCCCACGACAAAGTGGCGTGGGTCAACTACCCCGGCCTGAAGAGTTCGCCCAACCACGAAGCCGCGAAAAAATACCTCACCGGCGGCTTCGGCGCGCTCATCGGCTTCGGCATCAAGGGCGGCTTCGAGGCCGGCAAGACCTTCATCAACTCCCTCAAGCTCCTCTCCCACCTCGCCAACATCGGCGACGCCAAGTCCCTCGCCATCCACCCGGCCAGCACCACCCACTCGCAGCTCAGTGCCGACGAGCAGGCGGCTTCCGGCGTCTCGCCGGACTACATCCGCCTCGCCATCGGCATCGAGGATGTCGAGGACATCATCGCCGATATCGAGCAGGCCCTCGCCCAGAGCTGATCGCGCCGCCGCGGTCCGCGCGCCGGTCTCCGGAGAATCGTCCGCGGGCGGAGGCTGTCCGCCACAACCTTCGTCCCGCGGGATCCGAGACCGGCGCCGCCCGCCGCCCCGCCTTCCATCCCGCCACCGTCAGCACGCCATGCTCTCGCGCTTCCTCCCGGCCGATTTCGATCCCTCCCGCCCGATCGTCGTCATCGCGGGCCGCGGGCTCTATCCCGTGCGCACCGTCGCCGCCATCCGGCGGGCCGGGCTCCCCGTACGCCTCATCGCCTTCGAGGGCGAGACGCGCGACGACCTCTACGCGTCCTTCGCCGAAGCCGAGCGCGTGCGCCTCCACGTCGGCCAGGTCGGCAAGGCCCTCAAGGCCCTCTCCCGCTTCGACGCCGGCTACGCCCTCATGGCCGGGCAGATCACCCCGAAGCGCCTCTTTCACGGACTGCGGCCGGATCTCAAGGCCGCCTCGCTGCTCTTCAGACTCAAGCGCCGCAACGCCGAAACCATCTTCGGCGCCCTCGCCGACGAGATCGAGGCCGTCGGCGCCCGCATGCTCGACGCCCGCTCCTTCCTCGATGAAGACATCGCCGACACCGGCTGGATGACCCGCCGCAGTGAGAAAATCGAGCAGACCTTCATCGACCACGGGCTCGAAATCGCCCGCGAAGTCGCCCGGCTCGACATCGGCCAGGGCGTCGTCGTGCGCAAGGGCACGGTCCTCGCCGTCGAAGCCTTCGAAGGCACCGACGAGATGCTCCGCCGCGCCGGCACCTTCAAGACCGACCACATGATCTTCGTGAAGACCGTGAAACCGCGGCAGGACTACCGCTTCGACGTCCCGGTCTTCGGCATGCGCACGCTCGAGACCATGCGCGAGGCCGGCATCCGCACCGCCGTCCTCGAGGCCGGCAACGTCATCATCCTCGACAAAGCCGGCGTCCTGCGGCAGGCCGAGGCCGACGGCATCCAGATCCTCGGCGTGGCCGCCGCCTCCGCCGCCAGCTGAGTCGCCCGCCCGCGAGGCCGTTCCCCGAGGCCACTCGCCGCTTGCCGAAGCCGAGGTTGAGGACATTGTGCATGCCATGAAAAACGACGTCGTCGAAGTCGCGGTCAAAGGAGTCATGCCCACGGGCAATGGCTGCGCCGTCTTTCTCGGAAACGACGAGAAGAATTTCGTGATCTACGTGGATACGGGCGTGGGCAACGCCATCTCCATGAACCTGCACAAGGTCAAACGCGAGCGGCCGCTCTCGCACGACCTGATGGCCAACATCCTGCTCGGTCTCGGTGCCACCCTCGAGCGCGTGGTCATCAATGATGTCAACGAGAGCACCTTCTACGCCCGCATCCTGCTGCGCATGGAAAACGAACTCGGCAAAAAGATCGTCGAGATCGACGCGCGGCCGAGCGACTCCATCGCCCTCGCCCTCCGCCTCGGCAAACCCATCCTCGTCGCCCGCCACGTCTTCGACTCCGTCGAGGACATGACCGAGATCCTCGAACGCGTCCTGCGCCAACAACAGGAAGAAGCCGACGAAGAAGACTGGCGCGAAGAGGAAGAGGAGGACTGAGCGCCTCCCCGCTCACGATGCCGTCACCGTCGCTTCCCGCCCCCCATCCGGGGCTCGCGCGGCTGCCGGGCACACTCGTCCCCGGCCTCCCGCCAACCGCTCTGGCGCCGATGCAGGACGTCACCACCCTGCCGTTCATGACCGTCATCGGCGAGTGCGGGCCGCCGGACTGGTTCGTGACCGAATACTTCCGCGTCACCGAAGTCTCCCGCCTCGAACCTCACATCCTCGCCTCCATCACCGACAACCCCACCGGCCGCCCCGTCTTTGCCCAGATCATCGGCGAAAACATCGAGGCCATCCGCCGCACCGTCCGCGAACTGCGCCAATTCCCCATCGCCGGCCTCGACCTCAACATGGGGTGCCCGGCCCCGAAAGTTTACCGCAAAAACGTCGGCGGCGGCCTGCTTCGCGACCTGCCGAAAGTGGACGAACTGCTCGCCATGCTCCGCGAGGAAATGGCGGACGGCCTCTTCACGGTAAAGACCCGCATCGGGTTCGACGACACCGCGCCCTTCGAGGGGCTCATCGAGCTGATCAACCGGCACCGCGTCGACCTCCTCAGCCTGCACGGCCGCACCGTAAAGGGACTCTACCGGAGCGCCGTGGACTACGACATGATCCGCCGCGCCGTCGAGACCGCCCGCTGCCCCGTCCTCGCCAACGGCGACGTCTCCTCCGCATGCAAAGCGGCGTGGGTCCTCGAATACACGGGCGCCGCCGGCGTGATGATCGGCCGCTCCGCCATCCGCAACCCGTGGATTTTCCGCCAGATCAGGGAGCTGTTCACCACCGGGTCCGTCACCCCTGTTCCCCTGAGCGAGGCCCGCGTCTACATCGACCGCCTCGCCGCCGCCATGGTCACCCTCGACGCCCCCGAGCCGGCCCGCACCGGACGCCTCAAGAAGTTCCTCAACTTCATCGGCCAGAGTATCGACCCCGAGGGCCGTTTCCTGCGCGAAATGCGCCGCGCCACGACCATGGCCGAGCTCCTCGCCGTCTGCGACCGCCATCTGCTGCGGGACGATCGGTTTCTCGCCGACGAACCCTACCCCGGCGTCATTGCCCGCCCCAATTGCGAGACACCTCTCGACACCGCCTGCACCGCGGAAGACCGCGGCGTCGCCGAGAAGAAGGGCTCATCCTGAGTCTTTCTCGTTTTCGGCGAGATTATCGCCACAAATCCTGTGCATCCCTTGGCATCCACTCACCTTTCTGTGCCTCCAACCGGTGCTTGCCTTGACAGGCGGCCACGCCGCTCTCGTAAGATCAACCGCGTATGATCGTAACCACGGCTCAGCTGTTCAAGGTCGCCTACGGCAGGTTCGCCATCGGTGCCTACAATATCAACAATGCCGAGCAGGCCATGGGACTTTTCCGCGGGTGCATTCAGTCCCAGGCCCCCTTCATCATCCAGATCTCGAAGGGAGCGCGCAAATACACCGACAAGCGCATGCTCGAGGCCATCATCCGCGCCGCCGATGAGATTTTCCCCGAGGCCATCTTTGCGGTGCACCTCGATCACGGCGACGAGGAGACCTGCTATGACTGCATCAACTCCGGCTTCTACAGCTCGGTGATGATCGACGCCTCGCACGATCCCTTCGAAAAGAACGTCGAGATCACCAAGCGCGTCGTCGAGGCCGCCCACGCCAAGGGCATCTCCGTCGAGGCTGAGCTGGGCATGCTCGGCGGCGTCGAGGAGGACATCCAGGTCGATGAAGGCAACGCCTGCCTGACCGATCCCGACGAGGCGAAGAAGTTCGTCGAGCTCACCGGCTGCGACTCGCTCGCCTGCGCCATCGGCACCTCGCACGGTGCCTTCAAGTTCAAGGGCAAGCAGGCGCTGCGCTTCGACGTGCTCGCCGAAATCCAGAAGCGCCTGCCCGGCTTCCCGCTGGTCATGCACGGCTCCTCCTCCGTCCCGCAGGAAGAAGTGGCGCGCATCAATGCCGCCGGCGGCCAGATCAAGGATTCGGCCGGCGTCGACCCGAAGGAATACCTCCCGGCCGCCAAGCTCGGTGTCACCAAGATCAACATCGACACCGACGGCCGCCTCGTCTGGACCCGCGTCCACCGCGAATACTTCCGCGACCATCCGGATCAGTTCGACTTCCGCCCGCCGGGAAAGATCTTCATGGAGGAATACGCGAAGTTCATCGCCAGCCGCAACGAGCTCCTTGGCTCCGCCGGCAAGCTCGAGGAAGTTCGCAAGGCCATCTCCGGCTGATCCGCTCGCCCGGGCGAGCCATCCATTTGCAGCGAAGCGCGGTCCACGACGGACCGCGCTTCTTTTTTTTGAATCGGTGGCCCGCCTCGCACCACCGGCGCGGCACATGCGCCGCGCCCGATTACGGCAGCCAGGGGAAGCGGCGGGCGTCCGGCTTGCGCTTCTCCCGCTGGGCGCGATGAAACTCCTGCGCCTCCTCGCTCATGTAATACAGCAGCGTGGCGTTGCCCGCCAGCTCCTGCAGGCCGGACTGTCCATCGACATCGGCATTGAAGGCCGACTTCAGGCACCGGATCGCCAGCGGACTCTTCTCCAGAATCTCCAGCGCCCACGCCACGCCCTCGGCCTCGAGCTGTTCGACCGGCACGACCTTGTTGACCATGCCCATCCGCTCACCCTCTTCCGCCGTGTAGCGGCGACACAGATACCAGATCTCGCGGGCCTTCTTATGGCCGACAATCCGCGCCAGGTAGCTCGAGCCAAAGCCGCCGTCGAAGCTGCCCATGGCCGGCCCGACCTGCCCGAGCACGGCGTTGTCCGCCGCGATGGTCAGATCACACACCAGGCGCAGCACATGACCGCCGCCGATCGCGTAGCCCGCCACCAGGGCGATCACCACCTTCGGCATCGAGCGGATGAGCTTCTGCAGATCGAGCACATTGAGCCGCGGCACCCCGTCTTCATCGACATAACCGGCATGGCCGCGCACGGATTGATCACCGCCGGAACAGAACGCGTATTTGCCATCCGTGTGGGGCCCGGCCCCCGTGAGCAAAACGACGCCGATCGACGGGTCCTCCCGCGCGTCGACAAACGCATCATACATCTCGAACACCGTCCGGGGGCGAAACGCGTTGCGTTTGTGGGGACGGTTGATCGTCACCTTCGCGATGCCATTCCACTTGTGGTAGAGGATATCCTCATACTCCTTGACCTGCTGCCATTCGACTTTCGTGTCCATAAATCCGCAATCGCTCCCGCCCGTCAGCGCACGCTCACTGCGCCCGATGCCTCGCGGAGGATCTGGCGGCAGCGTTTCACATCCGCCTTCCTGTCCGTGCGCACCTCCAGCACGCGCACGCCCCCGGGCATCTCGCCCGCCAACGCGGCCGCCAGCGCGCTCTTTGTCTCCACAATCTCATGAGGCACCCCGTGTGCCGCGCAAAGCGCCGAGAAATCGACCTGTTGCGGCGTGGCGAAAAACGTCTCGAACGGCGGCTCGAAGCCGGCGATCGGCAGATGCTCGAAAATCCCCCCGCCGTCGTTGTTGATCAGGAGCACCGTGAGGCTGCCGCGCAGACGACCGGCGTTGAGGAGACCGTTCGCATCGTGCAGAAAAGCCAGGTCACCGGTCAACAGGACCGTGGGCGCGCCGCCGTGGGCCACGCCCATCGCCGTCGAAAGCGTGCCATCGATCCCGTTGGCGCCGCGGCTGTAGTAGACCGGGTGGGCCCGGTCATTCGCCGGCCAGAAATATTCCGCGTAACGCACGGACATGCTGTTGGCTAGAAAGACGGCCGTGCCGGCCGGAAGATGCTCCGCAAGCGTGCGCGCCACCACCCCCTCGAACAGCGTTCCACCGGGATCCTGCGCCAAGGCGCGGTCGATCGCCCGGTCCGCCTCCGCCTGCGCCTGCCGCCACGCGCGGACGTAGCTGTCGTCCGCCACCGGCTGTCCGTCCACGCGAAAGGCCTCCACCC
>RFJS01000229.1 GCA_003694825.1 Verrucomicrobiota bacterium
GGGGGCGTATCAGGCTGCGCCGCCGAGCAACACGACGATGACCGTGTTGAGGTTGAAGACCATGTGCAGCGCGATCGAGGCGGCGAGCCGGCCCGTCTTCGCGTAGAGGATCCCCAGCACCGCCCCGAGCAGCAACAGGGGCAGAAAGGTGAGCAGATTGAAGTGAGCCGAGGCGAAAACGGCGCCGCTGATGATGGCGGCGGGGAGCAGGGGCATGCGTTGGTGGAGGAATCGAAAAACATACCCGCGAAACACCAGCTCCTCGCAGACGGGGGCGACCACCACGGCGAGCAGAACCCAGTAGAGGCGCTCCGAGGGAGGCGCCGCCTGGATGATTTCGATGACATCCTGAGGCTGTGGATCGAGGCCGGCGACCTCGAGCAGCCAATACCACCCGCCGATCGTGGCCATCAGCGCGGGAATCAGGAAGAGGAAGGCGGTGAGCCCGGTCCCGACCGCCGCCGCCAGCCCGGTCCGTCCGCGTGGCGTTTCGGCGGCGGGATGGAGCCGAAACAGGGCCCAGGCTGCGAGGATGGAGGCCTGCGTGGCGTAGCCTTGCACGAGCATTTCGCCCGGATCGAGATCGGAGAGATCCTGCCCCAGGACGCGGGCGACGGCGATCGGCGCGAGCGAGTAGAGCGAGAGAAACAGCAGCACAAACAGCGCGAAGTCGCTGCCGGAAATCGGCCACGGCGGCAGTTGCTGCGGTGCGCTCCACCAGCGGTGCACGGAGCCGCGCACGAGGGCGCCCACCCAGCAGAGGACGCCCGCGGCCACCAGCGCGACTTCGATCCCGAGAACAGGTTCTCCGGCTATCTCCACAGCGAAAAATGCGGGTTGCGGGCCGGGGCGCTTGCCAGCCGGCCTGCCGATCGGCAACAACGGGCGTTTATTATGAAAATTGCGTTCATCAGCGGCACGAGCATCGTCCGGTCCGACCTCTTCGATGGGTGGGAGAGTGAGACCGTCCGCACTGAATACGGCACGGCCGTGGTCAAGCACAACGCTAACCTCGTGGTGATCAACCGCCACGGCTTTGGCGAGCCGCTGCCGCCTCATGCTATCAATCACCGCGCCAATATCGCCGCGCTCAAGGCGCTCGGGGTCGAGGAAGCGGTGTCGCTCAACTCCGTCGGGTCGCTTCGCGAAGATTTGCCCCCGGGTTCGCTCGTGTCGTGCGCGGACTACGTCTCTTTCGTCCCGGCCACTTTTTACGACACCACGCTGAACTCTCTCGCGCCGGTGGTGCCCAACCGCCTGGTGCCGCAGCTCATCGAGGGGCTGGAGACGCCGGTGCGCACGGGACTGGTCTACGTGCAGATGCGAGGTCCCCGGTTCGAGACACGGGCGGAGATCCGCATCATCCGCCACTGGGGCGATGTGGTGGGCATGACCATGGCCAGTGAGGCCGATCTCTGCCAGGAAGCCGGGATCGGCTACAATTCCTTTTGCATGGTCGACAACTACGCTCACGGACTCACCGAGCACGAACTCTCCGACGCGGCGTTTCGCGAGCTTGTCGCGGCCAACCAGCAGACCGTGCGCGCTTTCGTCACCCACGTGCTGGCGAAGCTGAAGGCCTGATCGCGAGCGGAGCGCGGGCTGCGCTCGAAGTGGATCGCGGCGCCCGCCGCCGGAGGGCGGGCGAGATGGCGCACCCGCGGGGTTTTTCCTCTGCGGGCCTTCAGGGCGAATACCCCACGCCGATGACACCGAAGGGCCCCGCCGGATTGCGGCCGGTGCGCCTTCCCCTACGGTGTTTTTCGTTCATGAGCGACTTTGTGCAATCCACTCGGATCCAGGAGGCCCGTGCGATTCTGGATCGGCTGAAGGGCAACATGCGTCGGCACATCCGCGGCAAGGATGATGTCATCGATCAGGTCCTCATCTGTCTGATCGCGGGCGGGCATGTGTTGCTCGAAGATCTCCCCGGCGTGGGCAAGACCACGCTCGCCTACTGTCTGGCGAAGTCGATCGACCTGAGTTTCAAGCGCATCCAGTTCACCAGCGATCTGTTGCCCAACGACGTCACGGGCGTGTCCATCTACGACGAGAAGACGCGCGAGTTCGTCTTCAAGCCCGGCCCGGTCTTTGCCAATATCGTGCTGGCGGACGAGATCAACCGCGCCACGCCCAAGACCCAGTCGAGCCTTCTCGAAGTCATGGACCGGGGAAAGGTCTCCGTCGACGGTCGCACCGAGAGCATGGGGCGGCCGTTCATGGTTTTCGCCACGCAGAACCCGGTCGACTACGAGGGGACGTTTCCGCTGCCGGAGAGTCAGATGGACCGCTTTCTCATGCGCCTGCACATGGGCTATCCGGACTTTGCCGACGAGAAGGACGTGCTGCGGGCAGGCGCGACGCGCTACGACGACATGCCGCTTTCGCCCGTGGTCTCGGCCCGGGAGATCGTGAGCATACAGGAACTGGTTCCGCAGGTCTATGTGGAGGACAGCCTGTTGGAATACATCCTGCGCATTTGCACGGCCACGCGCACCGAGAGCGAATTCCGCGCCGGGGTCAGCGTGCGGGCGGCGCTTGCGCTCAAACTCGCGGCCCAGGCGGCCGCGCTGCTGGAGGGGCGCGATTTCGTTGTGCCCGACGATGTTGCGCGGGTCGCCATGGACGTGCTGGTGCACCGGCTGAGCCTGCGGCGCGCGTTCACCGACACGCTGGAGGAACGCAGGATGGTCACGACCGTTTTGCGGCGCATCATCAACTCCATCCCCGAGCCGGTCTGAGGCCGTGGTTGCGCGGGCTGCCCATGGCATTGGCTCCCTCCAGCGA
>RFJS01000230.1 GCA_003694825.1 Verrucomicrobiota bacterium
CGCCAGCCACAGCAGGCACCGATGCCACCCGGACCGCCTCACGGCCGCCTTCTTCATCGCTGCCTACCGGCCGGCCGCGAGAGCCAGGAGCGTCGCGACGATCGCCACGAAAGCCGCCGCCAGCGACTCGCCCGCGATGAAACCCGAAGCCACCGGGACGGCATATTCCTCGGCCGACCGCCGGCTGAAGCGCGACCACAGCCATACGATAACCGCACCGATCGCAAACGCCTGCGCATCCTTGAACTGCATCACCCACGCCAGGCCCAGCCCCATTGCCGAGGGAAACCAGCGCGCCGCCTTCGGCCAGAGGTGCGCCACCAGCGGGAGAACCACGCCCACGAGGCCGCCGACCACGATCGCCACCCGCGCGCTCGGCGGCAGCTGCTCCAGCCCCCCGCCGGCGAGCAGCTCGGCCACTGCCCGCCACATGTTTGTCGCCGGGGGGTTGAAGGCCTCCAGAGCCGCTTTGTCCGGCACCATCAGATACCACGCCGGCACCACCGCGAGCGTGCCGAAAAAGATTCCGATAAACTGCGCGAGAAACTGCTTCCGGGGATTCGCGCCGAGCATGTACCCACTTTTCAGGTCGGTCAGCAGATCCGCGCTCGAAGAGGCCGAGTTTGCCGCCGTGGCGGCGGCCATGAGGTTGTGCTGGATATTGCCCGGCGAGAGCACCGCGAAGGCGAGCTGCATCACCTTGCCGAGCGCGCCGACCGGCGTCGTATCCGTTTCTCCGGTCGCACGGGATGCCACGAGCGAAAGCGCGAAGGAGAGCACCACCGCCACCAGGCCGAGCCATAGATTGATCCCGAAGGCGTAGTATTGCACGATCAGCAGACCGAGCATGATCGGCACCAGACCGGCGATCAGCCAGGAGACGGGCACTTCGATCGCCGTCATGCGCGCCTCGATCGCCGCCTGCCCGCCATCCGCCTCTTCAGGCCCCTTCCGAGACACCCGGTTCCGAAAGGTCTGAAAGGACCGTGCGATCGTCCGCCACTGCAGCGCAAAGGCCGTGAGGCTCGAAAACACCATCACCGCCGTCCCGCCCCACAGCCCCCAGCGCGACAGGTGATAATACATCCCTCCTCCCACGACCGGGATCGACACGATATAACCCGGATCACCGCCATGCGCGGCGTCCATCGCGATCAGCATCGGCCCAAGGCCGAAATACAGCAGCGCCGCCCCCGCCAGCATCGAGAGCGACACCCGCAGGCCCACGACCATCCCCGCGCCGATGAGCAACAGGCTCGGCTCAAACCCGAAGCCGAGCAGCTGGCGTCCGTTGATCTGAGCGTAACCGGCGGCGGGAATCAGCTCGGGCAGGCGCAGGTGGAAGCGATCGAGGAAGCGGTCGAGCGCCGCCACCGCGCCCTCAGGCGCCTTGAGCACGCCGACAATCATGCCGGCGACCATGCCGCCGACCAGGGCATACGCCTTGCGCAGCGCCTCGGCCCCGTGGCTGTAGAGACTGCGGAGTGTCGTCGCCGCCGCCAGACCAGTCGGGAAAGCCAGCTTCTCCCGGTTGATCATCTGCCGCTTCATCGGCACGGCGATGAACACCCCCAGCGCGCCGGTCAGCAGCGTGAACGCCGCTACCACCGCCCATGGATAGTGATGCCCCTCGATGAGCAGCAGCGCCCCGAAGGCCGTCGCGATCGTGCTTCCCGTGGAATACCCCGCCGCCGAAGCCGTCGAGGCCATGCAGGTATTTTCCAGCACACTCATCTGCGAGAGGCGCCGCCCCGAAACCAGCCGGATGATATTCCACGACACGTAGGAAATCACCACCGCGGTGATCGCCACCCCGAAGGCCCAGCCGATCTTCAACGTGGTATAGAGGTTGGCCGCGCTCATGAACATCCCGATGAGCGCCCCCATCAGCACAGCGCGCACGGTGAGCTGCGGCATCGCGTCGCCCTGATAAACGTGCTCGAACCATTCGGCCTCGGTGCGGCCGGGATCGGCCGCGATGGCAAAGGTATCCTCAGTCTGGTCGGCCCGGTCAGAGACCGGCGCCGGTGGCGGGGAGTCCGGGGAGTGCGACATAGGGCGTGGTTTCTCTTTGCAATCCGTGCCCTTCCGCCGCGCTCGTCAATACGACAGCGGTCTGCCGCCAAATTTTCGTGCCGTGCGTGTTATCAAGGTGACAGCGCGCAAAAAACGTGAAAACCCGAGGCTTGTGCGCATCCATTAAATCAGTTAATTTGTATTAAGTTCCATTCCATGCCGCGCCCCCGCAAGGTCTCTCAAACCCAGATTGCCCGCGACCTGGGTATTTCCCAGGCTCTGGTCTCGCTGGCCCTCAACGGCCGCAAGAACGGAATCAATCCGAAGACCTATCAACGCATCTGGGACCGCGCCCTCGAGCTCGGCTACACGCCGAAGGGCATGGAGATCGACACCGCCCTCGCCGCCCGCCGCACCCGCCAGGCCGGCTTCATCCTGCGCTCGCCGCTGCGCCTCTATACCCAGAGCAACTTTTTCTCGCACGTGCAGCACGGCCTGCACGAAGGGCTCACCCATTACGGCTGCACCGCCACCTTCCTCGGATCGGAGGACGAACTCACGGGCGAGCGTTTCGACAAGCTCATCCGTCCGGGCGACGCGCTCATGGGCATCGCCCTCCTGGGCGAAGTGAAGCTCTCCTTCCTCAATCGCCTGCGCAAACGCCAGTCGCGGATCGTCGCCATCTCGGCCACCTACCCCGGCTTCTGCGACTCGGTGACCTCCAACGAAACCCAAGCCGTCGAACTGCTCGTCGACCATCTCGTCGAGCTCGGCCACACGCGCCTCGGCTGGTTCGGCGGCAATGTCGGAATGGGCCGCCACACCCAGCGCAAGCGCGGTCTCGAGCTCGCTCTCGAGGCCCACGGGCTCACCATCCCGCCATCCTTCTGGTTCGATGAACCCGAGGGCGAGCCGATCAACGGAGCCAACTGCGTCGCGCGCCTGCTCGAATCCACTCCGAAGGCCAGGCTCCCCACCGCCATCGTCTGCTTCAACGGCATGATGGCCCGCGCCGCCATCAACGCCTTTCACAAAGCCGGCATCCGTGTGCCCGACGACATCTCCGTCGTCGCCGTGGACCGCACGCGCATCGTCACCTCCGAGCATCCTTTCATCACCGGCGCCAGCGCCGTCCCGGAAAAGATGGGCGAAGCCGCCGCCAAAATCCTCGTCCAGAAAAGCGAGTCCGAGGACGAAGCCTACACCGACCTCGTGCTTCCCGCCACCCTCGAAGTCGCCGAATCCTCCGGGCCGCCCCGCCGCTGAGCGGCCCGGCCCATCCACCGGCCGCCCCACACCGCCGCACCGCCCCGGGGCACTCCCGATATGCCTCGCAGGCGGCTGCCGACACCCTGCCGTTGCGTTCGCGTCCGACGCTTTTGCGCAATCTTGAGCCGCGCCCGCCGGAAAGGCTTGCCTTGATTCATATTTATTAGTTTTCTGCAAGGCATCCCTGCCTTTCATGCCTGATACTCAAACTGCGCCCAACCCGCTCTTTGACCTCACCGGTCGCCGGGCCCTCGTAACGGGTTCGTCGCGCGGGCTCGGATTGGCCATGGCCAGGGGCCTCGCCCGCGCCGGCGCCACCGTCGTCCTCAACGGACGGGACCCGGCGACTCTGCGCACAACGGCCGAGACCCTTCGCACCGAGGGCCTCAACGTGGAAGAGGCCGCCTTCGACGTCGCCGACGAAGAGGCCATCCGCCGGACCATTCCCTCGCTCGGGCCCATCGACATTCTCGTCAACAATGCCGGCATCCACCGCCGCGGTCCCCTGACCGACCTCTCCACGGAAGACTGGGACGCGGTGCTGCGGACCAATCTCACCTCCGCCTTCCTGCTCGGGCGCGAAGTCGCCCGCGGCATGATCGAACGCCGCCGCGGAAAAATCATCAACACCTGCTCGGTCATGAGCGAAGTCGCCCGCCCGACGATTGCCAACTACGCCGCGGCCAAGGGTGGACTCAAAATGCTCACCCGCGCCATGGCCGTCGAATGGGGTCCGCACAACATCCAGGTCAACGGCATCGGCCCGGGTTACATGCGCACCGAACTCAATCGCCCGCTCGTGGAGAATCCGGAGTTCAACCAGTGGATCTGCGGCCGCACCCCGCTGCGCCGCTGGGGCGACCCCGAAGAACTCGCCGGCACGGCCGTCTACCTCGCCTCGCCGGCCTCCGACTTCATCACCGGCCAGGTGATCTACGTCGACGGTGGCATCCTCGCCGCTCTCTGACCGGCCGGGTCAACGCGCTTGTCGAACATGACTGCCTACCGGGACAAAATCATTCTTCTCCCGCAAAACCGCGTCTGGCGCACCTATCCGGGCGGCGCCATTCTCGACCGCCTCGCCGGACGGGAGAATCCCACCGATTCCCACTACCCCGAGGACTGGATCGCCTCCATCACCGAGGCGCGCAACCCCGGTGAACACCCGGCCGGCGAAGGCATCTCTCAGGTCCTCGCCGGCGGCCAGCGCTGGAACCTGCGCGAACTCATCACCAGCGATCCCGAATACTTCCTCGGCCGGGAGCACCTCGCCCGCCACGGCGCCAACCCCATGCTCCTGGTGAAGTTTCTCGATTCCGCCATCCGCCTGCACCTCCAGGCCCATCCGACGCGGGAATTCGCCCGGGCCCGCCTCGGGTCGCCGTCCGGCAAGACCGAGGCCTACTACGTGCTCGCCGTGCGCGAAGACATCACCGAACCCTACATCTACATGGGCTTCCAGCGCCCGCCCTCACGGGAGGCGCTTCGCACCCTCATCGAAAAACAGGACATCCCCGCGCTCGAAGCCTGTTTCGACAAAATCCCCGTGCGGCCCGGCGACACCATCCTCGTCCCCGGAGGCTGGCCGCATGCCCTCGGCGAAGGTGTCTTTCTCATCGAAATCCAGGAGCCCTCCGATCTCGTCGTGCGCTTCGAGTTCGAGCGCGGCGGTTACCGTCTGCCCGAAAGCGCCCGCTTCATGGGCCGCGACATCGATCTCGCCCTCGACATCATCGACCTCACCGCCCACCCCCAGTCGGAAATCGACGAAAAGTGCCGCTGTCGCCCCCGACGCTTGCGGGACTTCGGCGAAGGCTCGTGGCAGGAAGAGCTGATCGGTCCGCAACAGACCGACTGCTTCCGCGTCCTGCGCACCCATCTCCGTCAGCCTGTGGAGAAACACGAAGGCTGCTTCCACATCCTCATCGTCACGCATGGCTCATGCACGGTCGCCCACGGCGACGAACGGTATCACCTAAAAACCTACGACAAAGTGCTCGTTCCCGCCGGGCTCGGCCCGATCCGCATCGAACCGGAAACCCAAACCGAAATCATCGAATGTCTTCCTCCCCTGTAGAATCCACCAGCGCCACACCGTCAGCCGCCGTCCGCGGCAAAGTCGTCGCTGTCCTCACGCCCCAGGAACTCGCCGACTTCCTCCCCGGCGAGCGCCTCGAACGCCTCAAGGCTCTGGCGCCGGACCTCACCATCATCGATCCCACCGGCCTCACCGAGGAACAGCACGCCGAGTTGCTCGCCAAATACGATCCGGAGGTGCTCATCGCCTGCTGGAAAACCCCGTCACTGCACCGCGGTCTGCCCCCGAACCTCCGCTACGTCTGCTACCTCGCGGGCTCCATCCGCAAGCTCGTCACCCGCGAGCAGATCGAGGCGGGCCTGCTCGTCACCAACTGGGGAAATTCCATCAGCCGCACCATCTCCGAGTGCGCCCTCATGATGATCCTCGACTGCCTGCGCGGCGTCAACGCCTGGGTCATCGACATGCACCAGAAGGGCGCATGGAAAACACCACAGACCCGCACGTTCTCACTCTTCGACCGTCGCGTCGGCATCCACGGCTTCGGCCGCATCTCCCAGGCACTCGTCGAACTGCTGCGCCCCTTCAACGTGCAGATCTCCACACTCTCCCCCAGTGTTCCCGACGAGCTGCTCGAGAAATTCGGCGTGCGCCGCGCCAATTCCCTCGAAGAACTCTTCAGCGGCTCCGAGATCATCGTGGAGCTCGCCGCCCTTACCGAAAGAACCCGCCACAGTGTGCGCGAAGAACACCTGCGCATGATCCCCGAGCCGGGCGTATTCGTCAATGTGGGACGAGGCGCCGTGGTCGAGCCGCAGGGGCTGCTCAACGTCGCCCGCGAAGGCCGCCTGCAGATCGCGCTCGACGTCTATGAAGAGGAACCCCTTCCCGCCGACTCTCCCCTGCGCGGCCTGCGCAATGTCCTGCTCCTCCCCCACCTCGGCGGCCCCACCTGGGACAAGCGCCGCGACGCCGGTGCCCACGCCCTCGACAATCTAGCCGCCTACGCCGCCGGTCAGCCGCTGACCGAAGCCATCACGCCCCGCGGCTACGATCTCTCCACATGACTGACACCACGCCTTACCAGACCTGCCTCGGTTACGCCCGCCGGCTCCTTGAGCCGCTCGCGGCACTCATGCAGCCCGGCCGCGCCGATCTCCCCATCATCGGTCCGGCTTCCGACCACGACGCCCAGGCCGACCGTCTCGAATCATTCGCGCGGCCCATGCTCCTCGCCGCCTTCTGGCTCCAGGCCATCGACCGGGACGGAAACGTCTCCGCCGAGAACCGCGCCTTCCGCGATCGCATCGCCGCGTGGTTTCACCAGGGGCTCGCCCTCGGCACCGATCCCGCCCACCCCCAATACTGGGGGCCGGATGCCAACTACCATCAGCACCACGTCGAAATGGGCCTGATGGCGATCGCGCTGCAATTCGCCCGCGAAAGCCTCTGGGAGCCGCTCGCCCCGGTAATCAAGGACCAGGTCGCCGCATGGTTCGGCACCTGCCGCGGCGGCGGCATCGTCAACAACAACCACCTGTTCATGTCCGTGCACATCCTGGAGTTTCTCCGCACCATCGGGCATGAACACCGCACCGACGCCACCGTCATCGAACACCATCTCGACCAACTCGAGACCATGCACCGTGGCGGCGGCTGGTTCGAGGACGGCATCAACCAGGCCTACGACCACTACAACGCCTACGCCTTCCACTTCTACGGCCTGTGCTGGGCCCGGCTCCACGGACATCGCGACCCCGCCCGGGCCGAACGCTGGCGCGGGTGGGCCCGGCTGTTCATCGACGACTACCAACACTTCTTTGCCGCCAGCGGCGAGCATCCCGCCTTCGGCCGGTCGATCATGTATCGCTTCAACGCGGTCAACGTCTTCGGCCTCGGTGCGGCCGAAGGGTGCAGCGACCTGCCCCCGGGCCGCCTCCGGCGCCTGTGCCTGAACAACATCACCTTTTTCCTCAACCGCCCCATCACCCAGGAGCAGGGGTGCCTCGCCTTCGGCTGGCTCGACCACTTCGAAGATCTCGCCGAAGCCTACAGCTGCGCCGCCTCTCCCTATTGGGCCGCCAAAGGCTTCGCCCTGCTGCTCATCCCGCCCGACCAACCGTTCTGGACCGCGCCCGACACCCCCGTGCCGGCCGAAGAAGGCGACTTTGTCCGCAAAATGCCCGTGCCCGGCATGATCGTGCGCGGCGTCGGCGGCGAAGTCGAAATCCTCAACGGCTCATCCATGGTCGGCAACACGCAGCTGCGCTACGGCGCGTGGAAGTGGAGCAAGACGGCCTACCGCACCGGCACCGGCTTCACACTCTCCGAAGGGCCGCCGCCCACCGACTGGTCATTCGACGCCGCCCTCACCGCCACCCTCGACGACGGCCGCGTCTTCGGCCGACACTCCACCGTCTGCGTCGAGATTGAAGACGACCACATCGGCTACGCCTACAACCTCGGCTGGAAAGTCGGGCAGGTAAACACCGGTGTGGAAACCTTCGTCTGGTGGCGCCGGGGCTGGCTCCTGCTCGTGCACCATGTGCATCCCCGCCAGCCCGTCATTCTCCGCCAGGGCGGCTACGCGCTTCCCGCGGCCGAACCCCGGTTCGAAACCGTTGAGGATGCTGCCAGCGGCCTGATCGGTGCCTTCGCAGAAGATGGCCGAGGCACAGCGCTGCAACCGCTCCTCGGTTTCGAAACGACAGAGTGGGACGAGCGCCTCGACGCCTCCAAAAAACGCAGACACCTTCACGCCCCGTAGCATCGCACCCCCGTAGCGGCGCTCGCCCGCCGCAGCGACCCCATCCAGCTCGCCTGCCTCATCTGGACCGGCCCGGATCGCGCCGAGGCGGCTCCGTGGACGCTCGAAAGCGGTGAGGCGGAGTCCTGGACCCTGGCGCATCCGGCTCTCGGCACCTGGAAGCTCCACCACTGGTCGCTGCCCCGCCTTTCTCCCCAACCCGCCTGACCCGCCTGCATACCACCATGTCCTCATACCCCGCTCTCCTCGGCACGGCCGTCCTCCTGCTGACGGCCGTGCCGGCCCACGCCGCCAGTGATCCCGCGAGCGTCGTGCCCGCGCACGCGCCTCGCACGATGATCCTCCACGGCCAGCACGACGCCTTCCGTGAATACTGCCTTCATGGCGAAGGTGCCGACACCTGGGCCCGCATCAAGCGCGACCTCGACGAACGCTTCATGGGCGAGCCCTTCCCCGCCGAACCCGTCACCTACGGCGACCCCGATCCCGCCACCCGAGACACCTACAAGGCCGACAAGTGGCGGCACGCCCAGGACGTCTGCGGTCGCGTCGCCGGACTCGCCGAAGCCGCCGCCCTCGCATGGCGCGTCACCGGCGAAGAGCGTTACCTCGAGAAAGCCCGGGAGTTTCTCCTCAAGGCCAGCACGTGGCACTTCGATCCCGACTGGCGCTCCGGTGATGTCCCCGGCGCCACCGACATCGAATACAACGACGAGGCAAACTTCCGCCTCTGGCGCAAACTCCCTCTCGTCTACGATCAGATCCGCGACGAACTCACCGAAGCCGAACGCCGCCAGATCCTCGACCACTTCCGTATCCGCGGCACCCGCACCGTCGAGTGGATCAGGGCCAGCAACATCGCCGGCCTCAAGCGCAACTCCCTCGAAGTCGAGCCCAGGAGCCACCCCGTGCGCTTCATGGCCATGGTCGGCCTCACTGCCCTCGCCCTGTGGGACGACCTGCCCGAACTCGCTCACGACTGGTGGGCATTCGCCTACACCTTCTATCGTGACCAATTCAGCCCCTTCGGCGGCGACGACGGCGGCTGGGCCGAGGGCAATGCCTACTGGCGCGGAACCTTCGAGCACGCGATATTCCAGGACGCCCTTCTGGCCATCGGCGATCCGCTCGCCTACGCCTCGCCCTTCTGGAAAAACACACCCTATTTCGCCGTCTACAATGTGCAGCCCTATCTGCACACCATTTTCGGCGACGCCTCCAACGCCGGCCACTTCAACCTCGAACCCGTCGTCGCCGAATACCTGCGCCACCTCGGACGCGTCCAGCAGGACGGCTACCTCATCACCTACGCCTCGCTCGTCGACGATCCCCGCACACCGCCCTCGAAGATGGGGCTGGGCAAACTCGACCGCACCTACCCCACGGCCGCCGAGTTCCTCATCCGCAACTTCATCGGCAGCGCCTTCCCGCTTCCCGAGCCCAGGCCGCTCTCCGAACTGCCTCCGTATCGATACTTCAGCGACATCGGCTGGGTTTCCATGCACAGCGCGCTCGGCGATCCGGCAAACGACATCCACATCACCTTCAAATCCTCTCCCTACGGATCCTACTCCCACAGCCACGCCGATCAGAACGCCTTCATCCTCAATGCCTACGGCGAGGGGCTCGCCATCAACTCCGCCAACCGGGAATTCCACCGCTCGCCCCACCATCAACACTGGACCTGGCAGACCCGGTCGAAAAACGCCGTGCTCATCGACGGACTCGGCCAGAAGTCGCAGGACAAGCACGCCACGGGCAAAATCACCCGCTTCGAAGTCGGCGACCGCTATGCCCTCGCCACTGGAGACGCCCGCGTCGCCTACAACACCCTTCAGCCCTTCGACAAGGTCAAGCGCGCCACCCGCGACCTCGTCTTCATCGATCAACGCTATCTCGTGATTCGCGATGTCGTGCACATCGCCGATGGAGCCACCCTGGCGTGGAGGCTTCAGGCCGAGCAGAGCCAGGGATGGGACAACCTCCGCCAAACCGGCTTCATCCTCGGCGAAAAGGCCACGCTCACCACGAAGTTCATTTCTCCGGATCATGAGTGGGCCGCCACTATCACGGACCGCTATCCGGTCCCCATCGACCCGCGCTACTTCAACGGCGAGACCTACACCTGGGTGACCGCCAGGTGGCGCAACCACGTCACCCTCAATCTCGAAAGCATGGCCACGGCTCGCCGCTATGTCATCTATGCGGTGCTCTGGCCTGAAAAGAACGGGCTTCCCGCCCGGCATCTCGACGCGACCCTCGAGGACGGCGTCCTGATCGTCCACCGACCGGACGGCAAGGTCGACCAGATCCACCTTTCCGATACCGACTGCCGGATCGAGTAACCATCCCACATTTTCCCGAACCACAGCGCATCATTCGCCACCCCACGAATGAAACCCATCGCCACAACCTGCTCGGTCTTCACCAAGTTCTGGAATCTCCCCATCCCCGAACTCGCCGCCACGCTCAACCGCATCGGAGTCGATGGCGCCGAACTGCCCGTGCGCGACGGCTACCCCGTGAACCTCGAAAACGTCGTGCGCACGCTTCCCGAGGCGGCGAAGATCTTCGCCGACCACGGCCAGCGCATCATCAGCGTCGCTCCGCCCATCGGTCCGATACCTCCGGAACTCGTCGAAGCCTGCGCCTGGGCCGGCGTCACCTACATTCGGGTGATGGTCCGGGTCGGGGAAGCCGGTTACCTCGCCGCCGAAGACACCGCCTGCAGACACTTCGAATCCCTCATTTCCCTGCTCGAACACTATGGGGTCACCATCGGCGTGCAAAATCACTGTGACGCGTTCGTTGCGAGCGCCGCGGGCCTGCGCCGGATCGTCGAACGTTTCGATCCCAAACACGTGGCCGCCGTCTACGACGTTGGCCACTGCGGCCTCGATGGCGAAATCCCGCCGCTCGCCGTCGATCTGCTTCTCTCCCATCTGCTCGCCGTCAACCTGAAGAACATGATCCGCGTGAAAAAACGGCACGACGATGGCGACTTCGCGCGTTGGGAACGCCCCGTCGTGGCCGGACGCCAGGGCTTCACCCCATGGCCGGATGTCGCCAGCGCGCTTCGCGCACGGGGATGGTCCGGCATCATCAACCTTTGCGCCGAATA
>RFJS01000003.1 GCA_003694825.1 Verrucomicrobiota bacterium
CCCCAGAGGATGAGCGGACGCCGGCCGAGCCGGTCCACGAGCAACAGCCCGATCACCGTAAAGACGACGCTGGTGATGCCAAACCAGATGGCCTGCATGAACGCCGCGTCCGTGCCGATGCCCAGCTGCTCGATCACGGTCGTGGCGTAGAACATGATCGCGTTGATACCGGTCGACTGCTGGGCGATGGCCAGGGTGATGGCGATGATAAAGATAACCCGCATCCGCGCACTGAAGATCTCCCGCAGCTGTGTCCCGAATGTATGGACACTCTCCTGATGACTGAGCCGCATGCTCTCGAGCATCTCACTGATGTGGCGCTCGATCTGTTCGGCCGGCAGGATGCGGCGCAACGTGGCCCGCGCCGCATCGAGGCGGTTGGCATAGACCAGCCAATAAGGGGACTCGGGAATGATGGCGAGAAGAGCAAACCACAGCAGCGCCGGCAGAATCTCCGAACCAAGCATCCACCGCCATGTGTATTGAGAAAGTCCCAACACCTCCACCCACCTGGCATCCGACTGGCTCGCCTGCTGGATGAGGTAGTTGATAAAATAGGCGCCCGACAACCCGATGACGATGTTGATCTGCGTCATCGACACGAGCTTCCCGCGCCAGCGCGGCGGCGCGATTTCACCGATATACATCGCCGCCATGGCGATCGAGGTAAACGCCAGTCCGCCGAGAAACCGGGCCGCGACAAGGTGCACGAAACTCGGCGCAAACGCCGACCATCCCGCCGAGACGAGGTAAAGCGCGGCGATCACCTGCAGGGCGCGTTTGCGCCCGAGGCGGTTGGCCATCACGCCGGCGATCGGCAGCGCGACCAGCACGCCGAAACCCGGCGCGCTCACGGCCATGCCGAGCTGCACGTCGGTGAGCGAAAACTCCCGGGTGATATAACCCACGGTCCCCGAGATGAGGGCGGCATCGAGACCGAAGATGAAACCGCCCATGGCGACAATGGCGGCATAGAGGAAGGCAGAGCGTTCTTTGGATGTCATCGTGTTGGGAAAAGAGATGAAACGCGCGGATGCGCCCGCGTCCCCTTCTTCATCCCCGGGACGGCGCACCGCCGGAAGGTGCGCGCAGGGGATTCGAAAGAGACGCGTTGAGCGATCATGGTTTCGGATGGGATCCAGCGGAATAACGACGATTGACCTCGCCGATTTCGAGGTCGATCTGCTCTCCGTTCGACCACCGCACCGTCGCCCGATCGACCTTCGTAATCCGCCCCAGGCCGACGTGCAGATGGTTGTTGGCCGGTTGCGAAAAGGCCGCCGAGCTGGCCCCCACGACCCGGCGATAGACTCGGCCGCCGGCCTCGATCGTCAGGACCGCCCCCAGCTCCGTCGCCTGCCCCGACGGCGAGCCCCCCACTTTCACGACGATGTAGTTTTGTGCCTCCGAAAGAGGCATTTCATTGTGATACAGGTGCCAGCGTCCGCGCTCGTTGCCATAGATGATGTCGAGGCGGCCATCTTCATCGTAGTCGAGCACTTCGGCGCCGCCGCCGAGCGCGCCGAGTTCGCCCGAAACGATCCCGCTGCGCTCGATCGTCGCGAAGCGCTCGCCCTGCCTGTTGTGCAGGAGTAGCTGTTCATGCTCGCGCGCCGGATTGCCCTCCGGGACGAGGAAGAGATCACACCAGCCATCGTTGTCGAAATCACCCGCGGCGGCGCTCGCGAATCGGCCTGCCAGAACGATACCCAACCTGTCTGTCACATCAGCGAAGACACCGCCGCGGTTTTCCAAAAGCATCACGCGAAAGTTCTTTTTCGGCGAAACGGGAGGATGCGCCTCCACGTTGAGAACGACGCCGGACGTCGACGAGCGCGTCTTGCCGCCGAGCCTCCACATCCCATCGCCGAGGTATCCGATGTAGTGTCCGCTCTGCTCGAGAACGGCCGGCCATCCCGCGGCCTCCTTTGCGGTGAGGCGCAGCGTCTTGCCGCCGTGGCGGTCGACATCGAACTCGATCTTGCGGGCGTCGGCGCCGACGAACACATCGTGAGTCGGGTAGGACGTCTGGAGGTTTTCCAGCTGAAAGTCCCCCTTGATCTTCAGGTCGTATTGATACGGGACATCTCTGGTGAAGGAGGCGAAGACATAGTAGGCGAACCGCCCGTGCTCGTCGTCGGCGGCCGTCTCTTCGTCGAAATGATAATCCGCCCGGGTCAGGAAGAGATCGAAATCGCCGTCATTGTCATAATCGATCTCGGTGATGCTGGTGACGTGGTCGGTTTTCGCGAGCGGCCCGAACACTTCCTCGGTAACGTTCCTGAAGCTCATGCCCGGACCGTTCTCGACCGCGACGATACGATTGCCCCCGTAAAGAAGCAGATCCGGGCGTCCGTCGCTGTTGAAATCCGTCACCTGGGCCCGGAATCCCATGAACGGCGTCGGCGGAAGATTGGCCGCGAAGGCAAAGTTGCCATCACCTGTATTGCGGTAGAGAAAGTTTGCCCCGCTCTCCTTCTGCGACGGCATGGGAAATCCAGTGGCGACGAGATCGAGCCATCCATCGCCATCCCAATCGACGAGCTTCACGGCACGCCCCCGGGTGCGGATAAAATCCGCAAAAGCCTCGCCGCCCTCGATGGCGTGGTGGCTGACGTGAAACGCCACCGGATTGCGCGGCTTTTTCCCGCCTCCGCCGCCCGGGTAGACGATCACATCCATGAGGCCGTCGCGGTCGTAGTCACCGGCAGCCAGACCGTGAGTGTCGCCGCGGATGAGCACCTCCGGGGCGGAAAAGCGCCCGCCCTCGTTCCAGTAGACACGGGCTTCGAGCCCGTGCTCGGTCAGGACGAGATCCTGACGGCCGTCACGATCGAGATCCGCGACGAACGCATTGTCCCACTTGCGCCGCGAGCGATCCTCGAGCGGGAGCACGTCGCCGGCCGCCTCCCGGAAAACCGGCGCCCCTTCCCTCGCCTCGCGAAAGAGTCCGCGCGGACCATTGCGCAACTGCGCGAGCAGATCCGCCACGAGCTCGGGGTGCGCGGAGGCGATATTGCGGGTCTCCCGGGGATCGTCCCGGTGATCGTAGAGTTCCACGGCCAGGGGCGGGGCGAACGGATCGCGATCATCCAGCCAGGCGGTGAACCGGTAGCGATCGGTGCGCATGCTGTAGCCCATGAGGTAGCGGTTGAACAGTTCCGGGTCGTAGCGCTCGCCGTGTTCGGCCTTCAGGCGCGCCTCGATCTCCTCGATGATCGGGCCGAAATAGGTCTGCCGCATCGCTTCGGAAAGGGGGCGCGCCGCCCACTCCCGCAAGGCCGGCGAAGGGAACTGGCTGAAGGCCGCCGGCTTGCCGGGCGCCGCGGGATCCCGCAACTGCGCCACAAAGCTCGAACCCTCCAATGCCGCCGGCACGGGCAGCCCGGCCAGCTCGCATAGTGTCGGATACAGATCGACAAACTCGACCAGCGCCCGCGTGCTCCGCCCCGGTTGCGCCATGTCCGGCGTCCAGACGATCAGCGGCACCCGGGTGGCGACCTCGAAGTTGGTCGCCTTGCCCCAGATCCCATATTCGCCGAGGTGCCAGCCGTGATCGCCCCACACGACGATGATGGTGTTGTCGCGCAAGCCGAGGCGCTCCAGCTCCGCGATCACCCGCCCGATCTGTGCATCGATGAAGCTGATACAGGCGTAGTAGGCGCGCAACAGTTCGCGGGAGGTCGGCTCGTCGATGGGGCCCGAGGTCGGCACCAGCGTGCGGCTGCGCAATTCGAAGGATTTGTGCAGCGCGATCGTCGGAGCGCCGACCGGCGGCGTTCGCACGTCGGTCAGCGGAAGCTTCTCCGGGTCGTAGAGATCGAAATACTTCTTCGGCGCGACGAAGGGAAGATGGGGCTTGTGAAAGCCCACTCCGAGGAAGAAGGGACGATCGGAATCCTTCAGCTCCCGCAGCGCGTTGATCGCGCCGTCGGCGACGCGCCCGTCGAGGTAGCGGCTGTCCGGCAGATCGGCCGCCTCCCACGCCGGACCGTTCCCCAGCCCCTCGCGCAGCGACTCCGGCCCATACCGCGCCACCGCCTCCTCGCGCCGCCGCTTCACGATGGCCCGGCTCTCGGGCAGCATGTATGCGCCGGCGTTGTATCCCCCCTTCCCCGGCAGGTCGACGCGCCGGCTCCAGGAGTTGGCGTCGTCGGTCTGGCCGGGATGAAACACCTTGCCGATGTAGAGCGTCTCGTAGCCGTGCTGGCGGAAGTGCTGCGGCAGGGTGACGCAGTCCGGCACGGTGTTGCGGAAATAGGTGTCGATCTCGTCGATCTTCAGCGTGCTCGGACGCAGCCCGGTCAACAGGCTGGCGCGGGACGGCCCGCAGATCGCGTATTGGCAATACGCACGCTCGAAGAGCCGCCCCTCGGCGGCGAGCCGGTCGAGATGCGGACTGTGGACAGCCTCCACGCCGTAGCACCCGAGCTCCGGGCGGAGATCGTCCACCGCGATAAACAGGACATTGGGCCGCGGCGCGGCGAACAGCGAAGCGACACCGAGAACAGCCGAAAGGGAAACAGACGAAACGAATTTCATAGGGTATGGCACATACAGCGGCCCCCCGCGGGGCCATCCGGCGTTTCCATCAAGCTACCACCAGACCGGGTCCGCAGCCATGGTCGTTTTCCCAAAAGACACCGAGGATTTTGCCACGGCCGGGCGCCGGCATGGACGATCTTTCCAGCGCCGCGCCGCCGAGGGGGCTTCCGCGGGGCTCACGGGCCGTAGCAACGCACCTCGAAGAGCCGGGCCACCGGCGCACCGTAGGTCTCCCGCAACCGCAGCCGGACCGCATCGGTGCGGACGGCCGGAAACCGGATACGGATCAGCCGCGTGCGGTTGTCCTCCCGCCCTGCCACGCGCACCCAGCCGTCATCGGTCCGCACCTCGACATCGAGCGCCTTGAGCATCTCCTCCGGGATGCCGGGTGCGTAGTTCCGGTCATCCCGCGGGGTCTTCAGCATCATGATGTTTCGCCGCAGGTTGGTGTCGCATTTGATCTCGACCGCATCCAGCTCGATCGGGGCACTCCACTCGAGCACGACCTCCGCGGGCAGCCGCGCCGAAGCCCAGTGATGCACCTCGCCGAACTCGTCGCGCGGCACTCCGTCGACAAGCAGGCCGACGTCCCCCGAAGAAGTGGATGAGGCCGTCAGCCGGCAGGCCGATCTCGCCCGGTCCGAAGGATCGCGGGCCGGACGGCGCGGGATGTAGGCGTCATCGCGCAACAACTGTTCCTGCAGAGCATCCATGTGCCGCTGTCCGAGTTCGCGCGGGGGTACGCCCCGCTCCACGCACAGGGCCGCCGCCGTCCCCACCGCCTGCCCCATCGTCGCGCAGGTCGCCATAACCCGCGTCGAGGACAGGGCCACGTGCGTCACGCTGATATTCCGGCCGGCGAAGAGGAGGTTGGATACGTTTCGCGAGTAGAGACACCGAAACGGGATCTCGTAGACGCGATCGAAATGCGCGTGCCAGAAACTCGGCGGATCCTTGAGGTTCTCGATCCCGCCCGGGTTGTGCTCGTCCAACGGCCATCCGCCGAAGGCCACCGCGTCCTCGAAATGTCGATGCTCGAGCAGATCGCGCTCCGAGAGGATGTAGTCGCCCATGAAGCGGCGGGACTCCCGCCGTCCGGGAACGGACCCCACCCAGTCGAGCGCATAGTTGGCCGCCTCGGGGTATTTGCCTGAGTTCTTCACGTAGTCCCACACGCCATAGGCGTATGCCATGAGCTTGTGCCGGATGCGGTCGTAATCGCCGACGATATCGAAGTCGCTGCCGACCTCGACCCACCAGAACCCCTCCTGAAAAGGGATGATGCTCCGGTCGTCGTGCCCTCGTTTCGAATGCTTCTCGTCGCCGGGATACGGGATGGCGAAGGAGGGCGGCACGAACTTCACCGGACGCCCCATGTCTCTGGAGGAAAGCAGAATCGTCATCCCCAGCGTCCACCCATCCGGTTCCTCCGGCGCGAAACGCTCGCCGAACTCGGCGCGCCCCTCCCGGCCGGTCCGATACTCCGCCCCCGCTGTCGCCGCCAGCAATCCATCGCCGGAGCAATCGATAAACTGCCGCGCGTGGATGATGAGTTCGGTCTCCGACGGTCCCTGCCAGCATTGCGCGGCCTCAATCCGGTCGCCGTCCATGTGCGCCCGCACCGCCTGGGTGTCGAGCAGGAGCCGGATGTTGGGCTCGCGCACGACAAAGTCATAGAGGATGTGATCCCACACCGTGAAGGACTGCTGCGGGTTGAAAAAGCGATTGTGCAACAGGATCTCCTCGATGATCCCCGTTTCCCGGTCCGCGAAACCGTTTTTCAGCTTCGTCACGCCATGGACGATGACGCGGATCTCGCTCGAGGCATTTCCGCCGAGCACGGAGCGATCCTGCACGAGGATTACCCGGGCACCGTTGCGCGCCGCCGCCACCGCCGCGCACACGCCCGCCAACCCGCCGCCGATCACCGCGACATCCGTCGAGAGAAACTTTCGCCGCGCCGGCTCCGGATGACCGCCGGAACCCAACTGCAGCCACCGATCGCAGCGCCGATCGGCCAGATCCACCACTCCGATTCGTTTATTCATGGTCGAAATCCGTCGGCTCCCGCGCTGTTTCTCCGCTGCCGCCTCTCCGATCCGCTCTCCGGGCAAAACCGAAAACAACCGCCGCCACGCCGAGGAGCAACGCCGTGGCGGCCGCCAGCGTCGCCCCGTCCTCGCGATCGCGGATGGCGAGCCCGCCGGTCACCAGGCCGAGCAACACGAGCGTGACACCCACCATCTTCGCGGGAAGCGTTGAGACGGGTACGGCTGCGCGCTCGCGAAACGCCCGGCGGGCCGCCTGCACCCGCGCCCAGCCCGGATGTTCCTCGCGGGCGAGACCCTCGCACACCGCCAGCATGGCCAGCGGGACGATGATGCCCGGGAAGAGATCCGCCACCCGACGGTGCGCCGCCACCCAGTCGGCGAGCGGCCGCAGCGGCTCCAGGCCGGCAAGCCCCTCCCAGCTCATGCCGAACTTCACCACCACCGCCGCGCCAAACCCCGCCAGCGTCGTCGCCCACACCGCGCCGATCCCGATGCGTCGCGAAAACAATCCCCAGATCGTCGGCAGCACCAACGGTCCGGTGAGCAGGGTCGTCAGGTCGATGATAAACGTCGTGTATCCGTAACGTGGAATCAACAACGCCCCCGCCATCACCACGCCTCCGAGGAGCATGGTGAAGAGGCGCCCCACGAGCACGAGTTCCCGCTCCGGGGCGTCCGGCCGGAAGAGCCGTCGATAAAACTCCTGGGTGAAAGCCCCGGCAAAGACGTTGAGTTGCGAGGTGGCGGCGCTCGCCGTCGCCGAAGCCATCGCCGCCACCATCAACCCCATCATGCCCGCCGGCAGCACCATCCCGCACGCCAGGATATAGGCCTGCTCCGGATCCGCCTGCCCGGGACGCAGCACCCGAAAGACCAGTGCGGGCAACATCCAGAAGAGCGGACTGACCAGATACAGCACGCCAAACAGCCACGCCGCCTTCCGCGCATCCCGCACCGTGGGCACACAGGTATAGCGCTGCACGAAGCTCCACTCGCCGCCGATCTTGAAGAAGTGGATCACGACCCATCCGGTGAGGAACCACCAGCCAAAATCACCCGACACCGGAGCCGCGAATCCCTCGGGGAGCGCGTCGACAAACGCCCCCCATCCCCCCACCCGTCCCACGATCAGCGGCACCACGCACAGCACGGACACGGTCAAGATGACGAACTGCAGCACATCGGTGATCAGCACCGCCCAGAGGCCGCCCAGAAATGTGACCAGGATCACCACCAGGCACAGCGTGACCGACAAGAACGCCACCGAGAGATGCCCCGTCTCCGAGTCCGCGAACAGATGGGTGGCCGGAAGCGGCACGAGCGCACAGACGATCTTCGAAAGCGCATAGATCGCCCCGCCGACGGCGAAGATCCCGATCGTCCCCTGAAACCATGTATAAAACTGCACGATCGATCCGCCGAACCGCAGCCGGAGAAAGGCCGGAGCCGAATCCACGCCCAGGCGCCGCCACACACCGGCGACGAGCCACCCCACCAGCAGGGCCGAAACCCCATAGCACATGTTGATCGCCACGGCGACGAACCCCTTCTCATAGGCGATGCCGCCCCAGACCACGAACGTGCCGGCCGAAAACATCGTCATGAAGCCGGACAGCCCGGAGACCCACCACGGCGACCGCCCACCCGCCGCGAACATCTCCCGCGAGTTCTTCATCCGGCTGGCGAAAACCATCCCCGCGGCAACCATGCCCACGAGGTAGAAAACCAGCACGAAATAGTCGGCAAATTGCATGGGTCCGTCCCGAACGGTCTCCGCAATCCCGGTTCCGTCCGTTCAATCCCCGGCCACGGGAGGGCGCGCCGCCTGCCACCCCGCTCGCAGCTGGCGCAGGAGCGTCTCCACTTTGTCCGGACGCTCCCCGGCGATGTTCCGCGTCTCCCCGGGATCCACCCGGTGGTCGTAGAGCTCCACCGCCAGCGGCTCCCGGTCCGGGTGCGCCGTATCGAGCCAGGCGACAAAACGGTAGCGGTCCGTCCGCATCGCATACCCCATGAGCCGATGTTCGAAAAGCTCCCGGTCCCATCGCTCGCCGCACTCGGCCCGGATGCGGCCCTCGACCGCCTCGATGAGCGGACCGAAAAAGGTCTCGCGCATGGCCGGCCGCAGCGGAAAGGCCCCCCACTCCCGCAGAGCCGGCGCCGGAAACTGGCTGAAGGCGGCCGTCTTCCACCGCCGGCCGGGATCGCGAATCAACGGCGCGAAGCTCACCCCCTCGAGGTGCGCTGGCAAGGGCAGGCCGGCCAGCTCACAGAGGGTCGGATAGATATCGACGAGCTCGACGAGCGCGTCCGTCCGCCGGCCCCGGCTCGAGGCCGGCATGCCGGGGGTGCGCACCAGCAGCGGCACCCGCGTCGCGATCTCGTAGTTGGTCGCCTTGCCCCAGATCCCCATGTCGTCGAGGTGGTAGCCATGGTCGCTCCAGACGATGACGATGGTGTTGTCGCGCACACCGGCCGCATCGAGCGCATCGAGCATCCGCCCCAATTGCGCGTCCACGTAGCTGACACAGGCGAGATAGGCGTGCATCAGCGTGCGTTCCAGCTCCGGGTCGAACTCGCCCGCTTTCGGAATGCCGTGGCGCACACGCAGCTCGAAGGAGGCGTGCAGGGCAACCGCCGGCGCTCCCTCCGGAGGCTCCGCGCGCGCCGGCAGCGGCAGCGCGTCACGGTCATAAAGATCCCAATACTTCTTCGGCGCGACCCAGTTGAGATGCGGCTTGTTGAACCCGAGCGCGAGAAAGAAGGGCTTCTCCGGCGTCTTCACGAGCTCCTCGAGCGTGGCGATGGCGAGGTCGGTATTGTAGCCATCGATATAGGTGTTGTCCGGCACATCCGCGCACTCGAAGGCCGGACCCATCGCCAGTCCGTACCGCGCCACCGGACCGTATTTCGCGAACATCGCCTTTCTCGAGGCTTCCGTCAGGCGGCGGTTTTCCGGGAGCGCGAAGCCGTCGGGCGCAACCTCGTCGCGCGTCGGCAGGCGGTGCCTCGCGGGCTGCTCATTCCACGAGATCTCGTCGCGGTCACCGTGATGAAAGATCTTCCCGCAATAGACGGTGCGGTATCCGTGGGCACCGAAGTATTGCGGCAGCGTGACGATGTCGGGGTTCAGTTCCCGAATCTTTACATAGTTGTGGGTTATGCCGATCGTGTCCGGCCGGGCGCCGGTCAGGAGGCTCGCCCGCGAAGGACCACAGATCGCCTGCTGGCAATACGCGCGCTCGAACAGGAGCCCCTCGGCCGCCAGTCGGTCGAAGTTCGGCGTCACCGCAACTTTCGAACCGTAGCAGCCCAGCTCCGTCCGGAGGTCATCGACCGCGATGAAGAGGATGTTGGGCCGGTCGGCCGCCACGACACCGTCCGGCGCCGCCATGGCTGCCGCCACGCCGACGCAAGCCCCCAGGAGGAGACGAAAGATCCCGCGGCGGC
>RFJS01000231.1 GCA_003694825.1 Verrucomicrobiota bacterium
CGCCCGGTAGTTGCACCGGATCATGGTATCGACGATGCCGGGCCAGTTGGTCTGGTGAAACGTGCGGTAGGTGTGCTCGCGATCCGGATGCAGCCGGGAGACAACGGCGAGCCGTTCGCGCTGCGCCGGGCGCTCACCGTGGCGCAGGCCGACGATGTTGATCAGCTCCGTGCGCAGCCAGGGACGGGCGCCGCCCGCCGCTCGCGGATGGGGCTCGAGCTGCGGGGAGAGCGCGGCGAAGCCGGGCACGGACTCGAGGAGGGCGTCCTGCGCGGTTTCCGGGTCTTCGCCGTCGAATTCGCAATAGGCGTAGAGAAATGTCCGCCCGCTGGTGCGGCGGGTGAAGAGGTTGAGATTGCGAATGCCGGCCTTCGTCTCGCCGGATGGCGGGATGGCGAGGCCGGCGGCGGCCCGGCGAACGGCGTCTTCGCTTCCGGCCGGAACGAGTGCGACGAGGCCGACGCGGTGAAAGCCGTCGAGCTGGAGGCGGTTCTCGTAGGGAGACATGCAGGCGGGGAGATCAGAGTTTGACGCCGTAGATGCGCACGGCGTTGTCGAAGAAGAGCTTGCGCTGATTGGCGGGATCTTCGCCGGCGACGATGGCGCGGCTGACCTCGACCCAGTCGCGCAGGGTGGAGGTGATCGTCACCACCGGCCAGTCACTGCCCCAGACGACGCGCTCCCAGCCAAAGCACTCGATGACATGTTCGACATAGGGGCGGACGGCTTCGATGCCGGCGTGGGCCGGATCGCAGTAGGCGAGAACGCCGGAGACTTTGCAGTGGACGTTGGGGAGGGCGGCGAGGTCGCGGATGTATCCGCGCCATGGATCCATCTTTCCCGAACGGATGTCGGGAACACCGCAGTGGTCGAGGATGAGGCGGACGTCCGGACAGGCGCGGGCGAGCTCGAGGGCGATCGGGAGCTGCCGCTCGAAGAAACACATATCGAAAGTCAGGCCGCGGCGTCCGGCGAGGCGCACGTTTTCGCGGAAGCGTTCGGAGCGGGAGAGGTCGTCCGGCGCGGTGTGGAGGATGCGCCGCAGGCCGACGCGCCGGGGATGGGCCGTCTCCTCGAGAAAGGACTCGAAGCCCTCGTGTTCCGGGCGGCAGTTGGTGATCACACCGGTGATGGGCGAGGCGGGATCCTCGGCCATGGCGTAGACCGTCGTGATCTCTTCGCGCCAGTGCGGGTCGTCGGGCGAGGTCTCCATGAAGACCGTGTGGGTGATGCCGGTGCCGGCGGAGGCGGCGGCATAGGCATCGGGGCCGAAGGTCTTTCCCTTGAGGGCCGGGATGTCGTCAGTCCACGAATACGGCCAGCGGTCGAGGATGAGATGCTGGTGGGTGTCGAGGATGGGCGGCGTCATGGGGTGAGCGACGTTTGCGGTTCAGAGGGGGAAGGATCTCCGGGAGCGCGGTCGAGGCCGAACTCGGCGTCGATGGCGGCGTTGTGCTGGCCGATCTCGGGAGCGCCGCGGGGGCTCTTGAGAATCGTCTCGTCGAGCCGGATGGGGCAGCGGGTGGTGCGGATCTGCCGGCCGCGGGCGGTGCTGACGGTCTGGACCATGTCCAGGCAGGTGAAGCCCTCGTGCGCGACGAGCTGGCGGTAGTTGAGCACTTCGGCGCACCAGATGTCTGCCGGTTCGAGTCGGCTGAGCCAGTGGGCGGTGGTGTTGGTGGCGAGGTGCTCGGCGAGGATGGCCTTGATTTCGTCGCGCTGCTGGAACCAGGAGGCGGGGTCGGGGAATTCGAGGAGCTTCGGGCAGTCGAGCAATTCGCCGAGCTGGGGGATGGAGCCCATGGCGAGGGCGAGGTGGCCGTCGCTGGTGGTGTAGACTCCGTAGGGCGCGCCGAGCAGCGGGTGGGCGTTGTTGGTCTTCGTGCGGACGATGGGCTGGCCGCCGTCCTGCCAGAAGAGGGTGAGCGGCTCGAATTGAAACTCGAGGATGCTCTCGAGCATGCTCACTTCCACGAGACCGCCGCGGCCGGCTTGTTCGCGGCGCACGAGGCAGGCGAGCAAGCCCTGCACGAGGTGGGCGCCGGCAAAGATGTCGACGACGGCGACGCCCATGGGCACGGGGCCGTCGTCGGCATTGCCTGAATACGTGGTGAGGCCGGAGAGGGCCTGGACGAGGAGGTCCTGGCCGGGCTTGTCCTTCCAGGGGCCCTCGCGGCCGTAGCCGGTGATGGCGCCGTAGAGCACGCGCGGATTGCGGGCGCGCACGGAGGCGTAGTCGAAGCCGAGGCGCTGCATGACGCCGGGCCGGAAGTTGTGCATGACGATGTCGGCCTTTTCGACGAGCTTCCAGACGCGGGCGGCGTCCGCGGGGTTTTTCAGGTCGGCGACGTAGCTCTCCTTGTTGCGGTTGATGGCGTGAAAGACCGTGGATTCGCCGTCGACGCGCACGTCGGAGACGTAGAGGGAGCGGCAGATGTCACCGGTGCCCGGGCGCTCGATCTTGATGACGCGCGCGCCGAGATCGGCCATGCGCAGGGAGGCGGAGGGGCCGGAGAGAAACTGGCTGAAGTCGACGACGGTGATGCCTTCGAGGGGACGTTTCATGGCTTTTCGATCTGGTCGCGGAAGGCCTCGGGGTCGCGGTATTTCACGGTCTGCAGGTGCTCGCAGTAGAGGACGAGTTCGCCCTCGTTCTTGAAGATCTCGTAGCTGACCGTGACCAGGCCCATTTCCTTGTATTTGGGACGCTTGGACAGGTGGGTGCGGATGGTGTAGATGGTGTCGCCGATGAAGACGGGCTTGATGAAGCGGAGTTTGTCGTAGCCGTGCTGAAGGTGTTGACGTTGTTGTTGGCCATGAGGCCGAGCCCGTAGGCGAACACCTGGGCGCCGGCGACGAGGCGCCGCCCGAAGAGACCTTCCTTTTGCGCGAAGATCTCGTCGCCGACGTAGGGATGCATGTCGAGCACGAGCGAGTTGAAGAGCATGGCCTCGCCCTTGGAGATCGTGCGGCGGATGGAGCGGTCCTTGCGGCCGATCTCGAAGTCCTCGTAGAACCAGTTTTCCGTGCTGTGCAGCGGAATCTCGGCGTGTTTTTCCGGCGGGGTTTTCTCAGGCATGGAGCAGATCCTCCTCGATTTTGGGGTTGTCGGCGCCGAGCACAGGGGCGGCGCGATCGGCGTAGAGGCGTTCGCCGTCGATGCGGATGGGGCAGCGGGTGGTGCGGACCTCGGTGCCGTTGGGGCGGCGCACCACCTGGTCCATGCCGAGCGCCTTGTAGCCCTCGTGGGCGAGCAGGCGCTGGACATCGAAGACTTCGGCGCACCAGAAATCGGCGGGCTCAAGGATGGCGAGCCATTCGGCGGTGGTGCGGGTGGCGAGATGGGTGGCGATCACCTCCATGATCTCATCGCGCCGGGCGAAGGCGTCGGCTTCGTCGAAGGCCTTGAGGGCGGGGCAGTCGATGAGGTCGGCGAGGCGGCGGAGTTCGCCCATGGCGAGGGCGATCCAGCCATCCCGGGTGCGGTAGACGCCGTAGGGGGCGCCGAGGTAGGCGTGGGCGTTGCCGCGCCGGGCCCGGTGCGGGAGGCGGCCGCCGTCCTGGAAGAACGTGGTGAACAGCTCGAACTGCAGATCGATGATCGACTCGAGCAGGCTGACTTCGACGCGGGCGCCGACGCCGGTTTTCTGGCGGCGGTAGTAGGCGGCAAGAAGCCCCTGGGCGAAGTGGGTGCCGCAGATCATGTCGGCGATGGCGAGGCCGAAGGGGGTGGGCGGGCTGTCGGCATTGCCGCTGAGGGTGGTGAGCCCGCTGCGGGCCTGGGCGAGGAGGTCCTGGCCGGGCTTGTCGCGCCAGGGGCCGGTGCGTCCGTAGCCGGTGACTTCACCGTAGATGATGCGCGGGTTGATGGCGCGGACGTTGTCCCAGTCCAGGCCGATCTTCTCCATGACGCCGGGCCGGAAGTTGTGGGTCATGATGTCGGCGCGGGCGATGAGGCGGCGGACTTTCTCGAGGTCGGCGGGATCCTTGAGGTTGGCCGCGTAGGACTCTTTGTTGCGATTGATCGTGTGGAAGACGAGGCTGTCGCCGTCGGCGAACATGTTTTTTGTCGCGAGCTGGCGGCAGGCGTCGCCCCCTTTGGGGCGCTCGATCTTGATGACGCGGGCCCCGAGGTCGGCAAGGCGCAGGCCGGCGTAGGGGCCGGCGAGGTACTGGCAGAACTCGAGAACGATGATCCCCTGAAGCGGTTTCATGCAGTGGTGGCCGGTCGGGTGCTGCGGTAGAGTTCGGTGAGCGTGTCGAGCACGGCGGCGGGGTTTCCGCCTTCGCGCAGGTAGGCGTGGATGGGGTCGCCGGCGCGGTCCTGGAAATCGAGATACCCGGCGTAGCGGGGGCGGATGAAGGCGCGGTCGAGCGTGGGTAGGGTGTCGCGGAAGAAGTTGGAGCTGGCGGCGTTGACGGCGTCGTCGAGCCAGGCGCCGCGGTGTCCGGGCTGCCCGCCGGCCTGGAAGAAGAGGCCGCGCTGCGTCTCGGGGGCGGCGACAAAGCGGGCGTAGTCGGCAGCCACCTCCGGCGCCGCGCAGCGGGCCGAGATGGCGAGGCCGGTGCCGCCGAGCATGGTGGAGCCGGGGCGGCCTTTTTCGATGCCGATGACATCGCCGAACTTCACCAGTTTCTCGGCGAAGCCGGGGCGGGAGTAATTGCTGTAGCCGTAGGTATAGGGGCAGTAGGCGAAGTCGTCGGTGGTGGACATGACCTCGAGGGTGCGGATGGGGTTGAGGTCGAAGAATTGCGGGGGGACGACATCGGCGAGCTGCTTGAGGCGCTCGAGCGCGGTGATGCCGGCCTCGCGTTCGACGATGGTTTCGGCATCGGGGAAAATCGTGGCGCCGGCGGCGACGCAGAGGTTGAGGAAGTTTCCGTAGACATCGAGCGGGATGCTCGGGCAGCAGACGAGGCCGCGTTTGCCGAGTGCGATGACCTCGTCGAAGGTTTGCGGGAGCGGGACGCCGGCGCGTTCGAGCAGGTCGGGGCGGTAGGCGGAAACCGGGGTGGCGGCGTCGATGGCGAGCGCCCACTGGCTGCCCTGAAAGGCGTAGCTTTCGTGCGAGGGGCCCACGGAGTTGGCGGCCTGGTCGGCCATGTATTCTTCAGGAAGGTACTTCTCGAGCGGGAGAAGGACGCCGCTGGCGGCGGCGAACCCGGCCCAGGGATGGTCGATGACGAGCAGGTCGTAGGCCTCGGCCAGGTCGGCGATGGGTTTGTCGGCGAATTCCTGGAGAGAGCGCTTGTCCCAGACGATCTCCACATCGGGGTGGAGTTCGTGGTAGCGCTGGGCGGTTGCCACCATGGGTGGATAGCCGCGGCTGTGGTTCCAGGTCATGCCTTTGAGTGTGATCATGATATCGGATCGCTGATTGCGGTTGCGGTTGATGGTTCAGTCGTGGCGGGTCTGGTCAGCGACGGGAATGAAAAGGGGGCGGGTTCACGCGACGTCGTCGGCCGCGCAGATTGGTGGGCGGGGGCCTCTGGATGGAGTGTTGGTCGCGCGCCGCACCGGCAGGGTTTTCCCATCGACCCATGTACCGGCTATCTGGGTCCCTCTGAGGATGTCGAGGCGGCCGCGGCGATTGCGGATGAGCTGGCTGTGGAGCAGATCGAGCGCGAGGCTGCCCATCTCGGCCCAGGGTTGCTGGATGCCGCTGGCGCCCTCGACGTCGGCGTCGACATTGAGCGTGATGTAGGCGAGGTCCTCCGGGATGGAGAGGCCTTCGGCGCGGACGGCTTCGTGGAAGGCTTCGCTGCGGTTGATGACGACTTCGGGGCGGTAGCGGCGCAGCCAGGAGCGAATCTGCTCCACGTGATGTGTGCCGGTGAGGGTGAGCGTCGGGATGTTGTTGAGGCGCGAGCCGTAGGTGTATTGCATCTGCTGATGCGCCGCTTCCCAGCGGTGGTCCCACTTTTCGCCGAAGTGCGCTTCGAGGACGAGGCCGACGCGGTTGTAGCCGCGGTTGAGGAGCACTTCCCAGCACTCGACGACGGCCTGGTATTGATCGGGCTCGATGAAGTGAAAGGGGCCGACGGTGCGGGGACGCTCGATGGAGATGACGGCGTATTGGTCCCAGTCGAGTTCGATTTCGATGTCTTCGGGGGGCGCGAGCAGGATGCCCTGGATGCCGCGGGCCTGGAGGATCTGGTCGAAGCGGCGCGGCGAGATCCCGTCTTCCCGGGCCCAGAAGTGCTGCAGGTTGTAGCCGAGTTCACGCGCTCGCGCAGTGGCGTGTTCCATGAAGCGGCGGGGGTTGGGGAACCGGAACCATCCGTCCCTGGTGGGCCAGTTGGTGACCAGGGCAATATTGGCGAGATCGCGGACGGGCCGGAGCTCGTTGCGGTAGGAGGCGAGGGCGGAGAGGGCGGGGTCGGGAACGTAGCCGAGCCGTTCGGCGATTTTTTTGACGCGCTCCTGGGTTTTCAGGGATACATCGCGGCTCCCGCGCAGGGCCATGGAAACGGCGGCGGCGCTGAGCCCGGCTTCACGGGCGATGTCCTTGAGGGTGACACGCTTCCCTCTGGAGGGACGCCCGGGTTTCGGCGCGGGGGAATCCTCCGGGTTGGGGTTTTTCGGGGAACTCATGGGGAGGCCGGGGTTTTGCGGTGAACCAGAAGGATGTGCTCGCAGACGAGGACGGTTTCTTGCTTCTGGTTGGTCACTTCGAGTTTTTCGACGACGATGCCGAATTCGGGTTTTTTGTGGTCGCGCTTTTCAGCGACGGTGACGGTGCTGGTGATGGTGTCGCCGATGTGGAC
>RFJS01000232.1 GCA_003694825.1 Verrucomicrobiota bacterium
GCGCCATAGACGACCTTCCCGTCGCCATTGGTCAGCTCGATCCGCTTCATCTCCAGCCCCTGAATACCCAGCGCATTGATCGCCTTCACGATCTCCAGAGCCGACTTTCCCGGAAAGTGCAGACCGCGAAACGGGTGTTCCCGCCCCACCCCGTGCGACCATCCGCCAAGCATGCACCCGAGCCCCGTCATCGGATACCCCTCCACCGCCGCGAAATCCTGGATGTAGGGCGAGGTCGGCCGCCACACCAAACCGGTATCCGGCCACCGCATCGAACGCACCCATCCTCGCATCGGGACTACCGTGAGCCGCGCCCGCGCGAGGACCTCCTCATCCAGATCGAGAAGATCCGGATCATGCACCGCCATGCGCGCCAGCTCCCCCATGGTCAGGCCATGCACATACGGCACCGTGAACGCTCCGACATAACTACGCAGCTCTCTCTCGACAATCGGACCATCGACCTTCCGGCCTCCGAGCGGGTTCGGCCTGTCGAGCACCACCACTTCCACCCCATTGCTGAAAGCCGCCCGAAGCGCCTCCCGCATGGCCGAGACGAAGGTATAGGAGCGGCTTCCAATATCCTGCAAATCCACCACCAGCACATCGATCAACGCCAGGCGCGCCGCCGGAGGCGCCCGCGTGCGCCCATATAGCGAATACACCGGAAGCCCCGTCGGGCCATGCGTCTGATCATCGATCACCGCCGAGGCCGGCGCCCGTCCGTCGATCCCGTGCTCCGCCGCGAAAAGCGCCACCAGGTTCACCTCCGGCGCGCGAAAAAACACCGACCAGGTCGGCTCACCCGCCCGGGTCACCGCGGCGTCATGCGTCAACAACCCGACACGCTTGCCCCGGAGAACGGCAAAGCCCTGCTCCGCCAGCACATCGATACCCGGCATCACCGGAAAAACCGCCGGCTCGGTCTTTTCGGGAGGTGAAGCGGCATCCTCGACCAACGCACCCGTCCCCGGCTCGCCGACCGCAGTCGAGGGCGCGTGAGACGGCTCCCGCTTGCAACTGAAGGCCACTGCCAACACGGCCACCGCCGCGAGCAGCGTCCCCCATCCGGCTGTTGTGCGCCGCATCCGAACCACGGGCCACGACGCTGCGGCATCCCTTCGCGCCGGTCGAGGTGATTTTCCTCCCACCGTCCCCGCGCCCGCCGTCCGTTGCGCTTGCCTGTCACCGGCCCTCGACCTTCCTTCAGGCATCCTCAGCCGTCCACGGCCCGCCCTTCGCGACCATGGAACCCAGAAACGTCATCCCCGACCGCATCGCCGACACCCTTCAGCGCTTCCCGCCCTTCTCGATGCTTCCCCGCGAAGACGTGCGGCGGCTCGCCGAGCAGGCCACCGTCCGCATCCTCGTGGCCGGAGACCTCGTCTGGATGCAGGGAGAGCGGCCCGGCGATCAACTGCTCTTCCTCGCCCGGGGCCGCGTCGAGTATCACTGGGATCATGACGGCGTCTCCGAACTGGTCGATGTTCGCGACGTTGGCGATCTGCTCGGCCTCACCGCCCTGATCGAGGATGCCCCTTTTCGCGTCACGGCCCGCGTCGTCGAAGACAGCCTCTTCTACTGCCTGCCCTGGACGCCGTTGCAGCAGCTCATCGACACCCACGACGCCGCGCGCCACTACACCCGCCGCCACCTCTTCTGGGCCACCCGCGTCGGCGGCCATGTCGAACTGCCCGAATCCCTCGCCGCCGGCCACTCCGGCAGCATTCTTCAGGCGCACCTCGACGGCGCCCGTCGCATCCAGCCCCGCGATCCCGAACGGTTGCTTGCCTGCCCACCCCATACCCCGATCCGCGAAGCCGCCCGCCTCATGGTCGAACGCCGCCTCCCCTCCATCCTCGTCGTCGACGACCAGCGGTGTCCGCTCGGGATTGTGACCAACAGCAACCTCGTCAGCCGGGTCATCGTCGGCGGTCTCGACAAAGAACTTCCCGTCCAGGAAATCATGAGCCACCCCGTGGTGACTGTCTCCGCCGGCTCCAGCAGCACCGCTGCGCTCCTGGTGATGCTGCGCGCCCGCATCGGCCAGGTCTGCGTGACCGAAGACGGCACGCCCGACACCCCGGCACTCGACGTCTGTTCAGAGAAAGACCTCCTCGCCCACAGCGGCCACCACCCGGCCGGTCTCCTGCGCCAGATCCGCCAGACCAGCTCGACGGTCCGCTTCCGGGAACTCTGCGACGAGATCGAAGCTATCGCCCGCAGCTACCTCGAAGCCGGCGTCTCGGGCATCTTCCTCGGCCAGATCTGCGCCGAACTCTACGACGAACTCGTCAACCGCCTCATCGCGCTCGCCCGCGAAAAACTCCGCGCCGAGGGTATCGACCTGCCCGACATCCCCTGGGCCTGGATGGCCGTCGGCAGCGACGGACGCCGCGAACAGATCCTGCGCACCGACATGGACAACGCCATGATCTTCGCCGCGTCCGGCTCCCCCGAAGTGGACGAGAAAAACCGCGCCGCCCTCGTGCGGTTCGGTGCCACCGTAGTCGAAATGATGGTCGCCTGCGGGTTCACCCGATGCCAGGGCGGCGTCATGGCCTCCAACCCCCGCTGGGTGCGCACCGGGGACGAATGGCGGCGGGAGATCCGCGCCCTTGCCGACCACCAGGACGGAGAACAGCTCCTGCGGGCCGTCATCCTTCTCGACCTCCGCCACGTCGCCGGCGACCGCGAACTCTGCGAGCGCTTCCGCGCCGAAATGCTCCGCTTCGTCGCCTCCAGCCCCACCCTGCTGCGCCGCCTTGCCGAACTTGTCGTCGACACCCCGCCGCCGCTCAACTTCTGGGGCCGCTTCGTCATCGAAAAACGCGGCGGCCGCGAAAGCGGCTTCGACATCAAGAGCCGTGCCCTCTCCCCCCTGCGCGATGCCGCCCGCCTCTTCGCGCTGAAATACGGCCTCACCCGCCGCTACTCCACCGGCGGCCGCTGGGAGGACATCCGCCGCACCCAGCCGCGGCATGCCGAAATGGCCGGCCTCGCCCGCGATGGCTACGACCTGCTCCTGCGCGTGCGCACCCTCCACGGCCTGCGCCGGGGCGACAGCGGCCGTTTCATCGACATCGCCGCCCTCAGCAAACTCGAGCGCTCCCAGCTCGCCAACGTCTTCGACGTGCTGCGGATGGTCCAGAACGCCGTCCGTCTCGAATTCCAGCTCGACCTGCGCCGATGAAATTCTGGCCGCTGCGCAACCCGCCCGACGATCCCCTCGTGCGGGCCTATCTGGCAAAGACGCCCCGCCGCCTGCCCGGCCGCACCCCGCTTGAAGCCGTGCGCTTCGTCGTCATCGACGCCGAAACCACCGGCTTCGACACCACCCACGACCGCGTGCTATCGCTTTCGGCCGTGCCGCTGACGCACCTGCAGATCGCCGTCAGCGCCATCCGCGCCTGGCTCATCCGACAGCCCGCGCCGACCGTGACGCCCGCCGTCACCGTTCACGGCATCCTCCCGAGCGAAACCGCCGATGGCAGCGACGAGCCGGAAGTGCTCCGCGAACTGCTTCCGCTCCTGCACGGCGCCGTCCTCGTGGGCCACCACGTGCGCTTCGATGCCGCCATGCTCGATGCGGCCCTGCGCCGCCACTTTGGCGTGCGTCTGCGCAACCCGTTCGTCGACACCGCCCTGCTCGCCATGTCCACCCTCGAAGCCTTTCGGAAAACCGGCTACCCCAACCAACGCCCTCCGGCCCTCGAAGAGGTCTGCGCCCGATGCGGCTTCGACCCCGTCGACCGCCACACCGCCGTCGGCGATGCCTTCACCACCGCCGAGATTTTCCTTCTGCTCGTCGCCCGGCTTCGGCACCTGATCCGTCGCCGCCCGCTCCGCCTCGGCGACCTCCTCCCCTCGCGACTCTGAAGACCGCCGACCGGCCCCACCCCCGACACCGTGCTCCGATCGCACGAGCCCCCCGTAAAACCAGCTCCCCCCGCCCCGCCGCAACCTCTCCCACGCCTCCGGCCTTAGCCTGTCCCTTATTTTTTGCCCGGGCCGCTCTCGCATACCGACCTCTTCTCTCCCGACGCTGCCAGTGCCACACGACCGCCCCCGGCGCCGACCGTCGCTCGCCTCCACGGTTTTTAGCCTGTCCCTTATTTTCATCGATCTCGTCGCGGCGAAGCGTCGTTCCACGCCCGGGGGGATCGCATTGCCTCCTGATTCCGCCGCCTTCGCAGGAAAGCTCGCCAGCGAGATCAGAGCACTTCGCCTCGCACCACTTCGGGCTGCTCCTTTGGCGGTGCGAGCTGGATGAGGACATTGGCAGCGGTGATGAGCGTGCCACCGGCAACGAGATGCCAGGTGAGCGCCTCGTTGGGGTAGAC
>RFJS01000233.1 GCA_003694825.1 Verrucomicrobiota bacterium
CTGGCCGTGCTCAGCCGAAGCCGAGGGCGCGCCCCCCCTGGTAGACGATGAATGCCAGGAGCCAGGCGGTCCCCGTCATGTAGCCGAGCTGAAAGAGCGGCCACCGCCACGAGTTCGTCTCGCGCCGCACCACGGCCAGCGTGCTGATGCACTGCATGGCGAAAACATAGAAGATCATCAGCCCGAAACAAACCAGCGGCGTGAAAACCGGGCGACCATCCGGCCATTTCGCGTCGAGCAGCGCCTCGCGCAAGGGCCGCGCGTCGGCCTCGGCATCTTCCCCGACGGAATAGATGACAGCCATGGTGCTGACGAAGACCTCGCGGGCGGCGAGCGAGCTGATCAGGCCGATGCCGATCTGCCAGTTGAAACCGAGCGGCTCGATCGCCGGCTCGAGGAGGTGCCCGGCTCGTCCGGCGACGCTGTGCGCAATCGGTGATTCGCCCTCGGGCAGCGGCTCAGCCGGCTTCGGATAGGTGGTCAGGAACCACAGAACGATGGAGATGCCCAGAATGATTGTGCCCGCCCGGCGAACGAACATCCACGCGCGCTCGAACATCTGTATCAACACCGCGCGCAGCGACGGCAGCCGGTAGGGCGGCAGCTCCATGATCATCAGCGGCGGCGTTCCCTTGAGCAGCGTTTTCTTGAACAACCCGGCGAAGAAAAACGCGCCCACGGTGCCGAGCACATACATCAGCAACATCAATCCCGCCTTCTGCAGCGGCGGCACGTTTTCCGAGGGAAACATCGCCGCAATGAGCAGAATGTAGACGGGCAGGCGCGCCGAGCAGCTCATCAGCGGCGCCACCAGTATCGTGACCAGACGGTCTTTCGGCTCCTCGATGGTGCGCGTCGCCATGATCCCGGGAATCGCGCAGGCGTAGGAGCTGAGCAGCGGGATGAACGACTTCCCGTTGAGCCCGACGCGGCTCATCAGCCGGTCCATGATAAAGGCCGCCCGCGCCATGTAGCCGGTGGACTCGAGCAGGCCAATGAAAAAGAAAAGGATGAGGATCTGCGGGAGAAAGATGATGACGCCGTTGACGCCCGCGATGACGCCATCGGTGATGAGGTCGCGCAAATCACCCGGCGGCATGGATCGCGTGACGGCGTCCGAGAGGCTCCCCATCATGCCGTCGATCATGTTCATCGGGACCTCGGCCCAGCTGAAGATCGACCAGAAAAGCAGCCCCATGACGCCGATGAGCGCCGCCCAGCCCCAGAAGCGGTGCAGCAGCACGGCATCGAGCCGGTCCGAGAGGCTCGGTCCGTGCCCCACCCCGCGCCGCACGACCGTCGCGCACAACTCACTGATCGCAGCGTAGCGGGCTCCGACGAGCGCGCCCCGCCAGTCAAACCCGTCCGCCTTCCAGGTCGCCGTCCAGCGCTCCAGTGCCTCGCGGGCCGCTTCCGGCACGCCCTGGGAGCCGGGCACGGCCGCGCCGTCCTGCTCGGTGAGCAGCAGCATGGCCTCGCTGATCGCGCGCGGCGAGGGCTCGGCTCCGTCCCTGCGGGTCGCCCCCCGGGCGATTTCGTGCACCGCCTCGCGCATCCGGTCCGGAATCGGCGCCTTGAAGGTCGACGGGCGCAGATCGGCGCGGCTCATGGCGAGCCTCAGCTCGGTGATGCCCTTGCCGTTGACCGCCTCACACGGGATGACGGGAACGCCGAGGCGCGCCTCGAGCTGCTTCGGATCGATCTCCACGCCGTTGGCCGCGGCGAGATCCATCATGTTCAGGACGATGATGGCGGGATGCCCCAGCTCGAGGATCTGGGTGGCGAGATAGAGGTTGCGCTCGAGGTTGCTGGCATCGAGCACGCAGATCACCCGGTCCGGCGGCGGCGTGTCCGGCCGGCGCCCGAGCAGCACATCGCGCAGGATGGCTTCATCCGGGGAGCGGGCCGCCAGACTGTAGGAGCCGGGCAGGTCGATAATCTGAAGGCGGCGTCCATGCTGCGAGAAACACTCGCCGACTTTCTTTTCGACGGTGACACCCGGGTAGTTGCCCACCTTCTGGCGCAGGCCGGTGAGGGCGTTGAAGAGCGTCGTCTTGCCGCAGTTGGGATTGCCCACCAGCGCAAAGACCATGCCCTGCTTTGCCTGACGGGCGGATTTCTGATCGGTGGGGGGGACCGTTTCCATGGGGGGAGAGTTTTCAGGCGCCGCCTCAGCCGACCGGCTCAACCTCCACCCGCTCGGCTTCCGCTTTTCTCAGAGAAAGCAAATATCCGCGCACCTCGATTTCGATCGGATCGCCCAGTGGGGCGCGACGCACGAGGCGGATCGCCGTCCCCGGTGTGAGCCCCATCTCGCGCAGACGCACAAAGGTGCCTCCGTCGAGCGGGAGCGCCTTGAGCGTAGCCATACCTCCCGCCGGCAGTTCAGAGAGCTTCGCCATGACGATCCGACCGTTCCATTCCCGGAAAGCCCTCAGGCCCCGGGGAACAGCGGCTCCACATGAATGCTGTCGGCCAGCATCTTGTGCACCGCGACACGCGCGCCACACACTTTACAGACGAGGGATTGTTCTCCGCCAATTCGGCTGATCACGGCCGACTCGCAAAAGCCGATTTCGCGAAGACGCTGACATTGCGCGTCGTTGCCCTCGAGACGATGCACGCGCCCTTCGAAACCGGCCGGCAGCCGGGAGAGCGGGATCGTGTAAGCTGTGGATGACGCCGTTGCCATGATGAGCACCGGCACAGAAGGGAAACTGAGACTCGATTTCAAATCGAATCTTCGCGATCCCGCCATTTTTGCAGAAACTTCTCGGACGAATTAGCGCAGCTTTCCCCGTGCCCGCCTCAGGTCAGCCAGAGGTAGCTGCTGACCCCGCGCGGGTAGTAGCGGCTGCCGACGGCGCGGCCTTCGCTGGCGAGAATCTGATCGCAGAATGCCATCGGTCCGCAACCCGGCCCGCGCAGCCATTCGGCGTGCGCCGTGTCGGCGCGTCCGGCGTCCGGCGGAAGCGCCTTTGGAAAGAGTTCGCGCACGAGGTGCTGGGCGATGGCGACCTTGCTGATCCAGGTGTTGTCGCTGGTGCTGCTGATCTTCCAGCCACCGGTGGGCTCGTGGAGGCAAACACCGGGCTGGAGCGCGTTGGCGAGATGAGTCTCGAGGCGGTCGAGGAGCGGCCCGAGACGTCCCTCGCGGCGCAGCTCTTCGTCCATGCCGAGGCAGTGCAGGAAGACGAGCCCCTCGGCGGCGGGCAGGATGCGCGATCGATTGCCGCCTTCGAAGACGGCGGGAAACATGCCGGTGTCGGTCTCGAACTGGGCACAGATCGATTCGACGCCGAGCCGGATGGCCTCGTCGGCCGCCTCGGCCTCGCCTTCATCACCGAGGCGCATGAAGGCGCGCTCGAGAAGCACCCACGCCGCCACGGCCTTGACGGCGATGTAGAGATTGTTGCGCGCCTGGCCGAGGCTGACGTCGAGGCTGTCGTAGGTGGTGATCTCGGCGCCGTCTTCGCCGCAGCGGTCGGAATCGCACTTGAGGATGCCGTTCCGCTTCGCCGGATCGGGATGATCGCGCCGACGCAGGCTCTCGGCGCAGGCGCGGATCGTCCGGGCGTGGTGCTTGAGCCAGGCGTGATCCCCGGTCTTTTCCACGTAGGTGACGGCACAACAGATCCAGTTGAGCAGCTCCTCCATGGTCATGTGCGAGAAGCAGCCGGTGACGCCGGTGCATTCATAGCTGGAGTGCCCCGGCCGGCTGAACTGGTCGACCACGCCCATGTCGTGGGTGAAGGAGAGGCCGCCATCGGCCCACCCGCCCTCGGGCAGGCGCACGCGATCGGTGTAGGCGTAGCGCTCGACGTAGAGATCGAGGATGTCGCGCACCGCCCACGGATGCCAGGCCAGCTCGAAGAAGAGCTGATCCACCGCAAGATCGAATGTATTCATCATTCGATACTCGCCCTCGTTGACAACCCACCAGCGGCGGCCGTCCTCGGCGACGAGCATTTCGGTGCTGCCGAGGTAGCTGTGCGTGGCCTGGGCCACGATCCACTGCTGGTCGGCGGAGAGGCCGCTGGCCCGCAGCTCGCGGTCGCGCTCGGCGGCGGTGGCGACCGCCTCATCGAAGTTCTCCAGCGCCGAGGTGAGGACGTGCCCGAGGGTGTCGAAAAACTGCGAGTAGTAGAAGTGCGTCCGCAACGAAGTGGTGATGCGGGCGCTGTTGAAGAAGCCGAGGGCGATGGGGAAGCTGGCCTTCTCTCCCGCCGGCACTTCGAAAATCAGGCCGCACTCGGTGCCGATCCCATGCTGCCCCCGCTCGTCGAGGTAGCGCGGGTTGAAAAGGTCGAAGGCCTGCCGCGGCTTCACGTTGTCCGCCGGCCAGGTGGCGAAGCCGTAGTGGTTCCCGCGCGAGAAGCCGCAGAGGTGCGTGTGAAAGTCCCCCATGTAGCGCCACTCCTGATCCGGATCATGGATACCGAAAACGAGCTCGACGGGGACATCCATGTGCGCGTTGTCGATTTCCAGGCGGGCGAAGACGGCGGGCACGAGCAGGCGGCGGGCCTCGTCTTCATCGAGCTCATCCGGATCCTCGATCCGCCGAAACGGTGTGGCGATGGAGAAAACCATGGCCTGCGCCATCCACCGGTCCGTGGCCCAGCCGAGTGAGCGCCCGTAGCGTCCTTCCGGCAGCACGCGCACATCCCCCTCACCCATCGGGGCATCGGGATCGCCGGTGAAGTCGACCGCCCGGTTCTGGCGCTCCGCAAAGAAAGGCAGCAGCGCCCACGGCTCACCGGCGTATCGATACCCTACATACACGTTCTGCCGGGCCGGCCGGCCGAGCGACTGGCCGAAACCGCCGGGCGCGCCATGCAGGCCCAGCGTGAAACTGGCGAACGCACCGAGGGGGGCGTGTTGCGTGTGGTAGCTGTGTTTCATGCCTTTTTGGAGATGGGGGTGATTCTGTCGGCGGTGGGGGACGGAGCGCGGTCGGCCCGCGGCGCGGCGTCTGCCGGCGGTGGCGGAAGATCAAACTCGGGTTCAGCGACTTTCATACGGCTCCAGGGCCGCCGGGACGGCGATGGATCGACAGTGGGCGGCGTGGTGTCGCCGGCCGCGCCAGACTCCGCCTCCGCATCATCGCAGGCGCCGACATCCTCGCGGATGAAGTCCATCACTGTCTGGTTTCGATCGTCCGCCTTTTCCTCGAGGAAGGTGCGGATGAACAGGCTGCGATGGTGCGGCGTCGGACCGCCGGCGAGCAGTGCCTCGCGGTGCCGCGCGGTGGCGTAGCCCTTGTGCGCGGCGAATCCGTAACCCGGCACCTCGACATCGAGCGCCTCCATGATCCGGTCCCGCGTGACCTTGGCGACGATCGAGGCCATGGCGATGACGAGGGAGCGGCTGTCTCCCTTGACGATGCCCCGGTGCGGGAAACCGAGCCCGCGCACGCGCCGGCCGTCGATGAGGATTTTCCAGTCGCTGATGCACTGGCCGGGCTGGAGATCAGGCGGATTGTCGTAGGTGAAAAGTGGATCCGGCGGATGCGGCTGGATCTGCCCGAGCGAGAGTGCCGCTTCGATGGCGCGGCGCATGGCGAGCCGGGTGGCGCCGAGGATGTTTTCCTGCTCGATTTCTTCCACGGTCGCGATGCCGGGAGCGAAGAGGATGCGGTGCTCGCTCATGAGCCACTCCATGCGCTCGTAGATCTGCAGCCGGCGGGCGACACTGAGCTGCTTGGAGTCGTTGATGACCGAGGTGTGCCGGCGGCACCAGTCGCTGTTGAGAAACTCGGCGTTGACGAGGACAGCGCCCGCGACCACCGGGCCGGCAAGCGCCCCGCGGCCGGCCTCGTCCACCCCGATCAGGCCGTAGCAGTCACGCACGGCGCGCAGATCGTGTCCACGGAGTCGGGGGCGGGCCATCGGCGATCTCGTTCAGGGAACCCCGGGCGGCGTTCAGGCAGTGTGCCGCCACGCGGGCGGGGGTTTGGGCAGGGGCAGCTCGTCGAGCCGGCCTGCAGCTTCGAGGATCTGGTAGGCGGTGCGAAAGTGCAGTTTGGCGAATTCGCCGAGGGCACGGGCTCCGAATTTCTCGACGATCTTCGCCCCCTGCTCTTTCACGCGCGCGCTGGCGCCCTTGAGGAGCGGCTCGCCGAGCTTGTCGGAGAGGCGTTTGATGACGCGCACAAACTCGGCGCGGGCGCAGACCGACGCGGCGGCGACCACCGGATCGTCTTCGGCACGGGTGCGCATGCGCAGCTCGAATCCCTTCAGGCCGCGGCGCTCCAACTCCTTCTGCACGAGCGGTTCCTTGCTGAACTGGTCGAGCAGGCCCCA
>RFJS01000234.1 GCA_003694825.1 Verrucomicrobiota bacterium
ACGATCGGAGCTGTAGTTGATGGAAGCACCGACGATGACGTTGAATACAGTGTTGAAACTCGTGATGAGTGTGATCCAGATGGGCGCGTCGACGAGGGGCCGCAGCTTGAAGGTGATGGCCACACCGGAGATGAATTCGATGTAGGTGGCGACGCCCCAATGGCCGGTGAGCAGCACGGCCCAGAACCACGGCACGCGCGGTAGACGCGTGCGGATGGGCCAGAGCGGTGGCTTGGTGTGCGTTGCAGGTGCTTCGGACGTGAGCCGCTTCGGGGTTGGGTGTTGTCGTGTCACCTCGGCAGATGGGTTGAAAAATCAGGGGATTGGGGTGGTCCGGTTAATGATCGTCTGCTGTTCCCAGGTGGCGGTGTCGGTTTGTGGATCGTAGGTCAGCAGGCGACGGGCGCTTCCCGGAGCTGGCGGCGCGGAAGTGGTGGGCAAGGCTGCGCGGAAAGCGGCCAATATGGCTTGCGAGGCATCGGACGCGGCGAGGTTGTGCCACTCCCGCGGATCCGACGCTCGGTCGTAGAGTTCCTCGGATCCATCCGCATAGCGGATGTAGCGCCAGCGGCGATCGCACAGACTGAAGTTGCTCGGATTGGCAGTGGTGATCGCGGGACGGTCTCGAGGGGTTTCCGGCTTGAGGAGCTGCGGCAAAAGGCTGACACCGTCGAGATCCGTCGGGGCCTGAATGGGGGTCAGGTCTGCGAGGGTGGGAAAGATGTCGATGAGTCCGACCGGTTCCTCGCACTTGCGCCCGGCAGCGATGCCCGGGCCGGAGATGATGAAGGGCACGCGGGTCGAGTGGGTCCAGAGCGTGTTTTTTCCGGAGATGCCTTTCTCGCCGAGGTGATAGCCGTTGTCGCTCCAGAGGACCACCCAGGTGTCTTCTCGCAGACCAAGCGCCTCGAGGCCATCGAGGAGTCGACCGATCTGCTCGTCGACAAAGGTGGTTGCGGCGAGGTAGGCCCGGCAAAGGGGGCGCCACTGGTCGTGCGAGCGAAGCCAGCTCAGGCGCGGCTCGGGCACGCTCCAGTGCAGATACCAGGAGAAACGCGGCGTGTCTTCACGGTCATCCTTGAGGATCGGTGGGAGGACAGCCTCGCAGTCGGGGACGCGCGCGAGGCGTTCCGGCGTCACGTAGAGAGGGACGTGGGGAAGCGCATAACCGACACAGAGAAAAAACGGGCCGTTGTCTGAAAGAGAGCGCATCTCCTCGAGCGCCCAGGTGGTGATTTTGTAATCGCCGTGATCGGAATCGGCGTGTGGAAAAGCGCCCCAGTCCATCAGGGGATGGTTGCCGTTCGGCGTGGGAGGAATGATTTTTTCCGGCGGCTTGACGCCGACGCCCGGTGCGGGGCCCCAAAGGTCAAACTCCGCGGCCTGCGCCTGTTCCGCCGTGTAGACGCCGTGATAGACCTTGCCGGTCGAGGCGGTGGTGTATCCGGCCTGTCGGAAGGCCTGGGGCAGGGACGTTCGCGATGCGAGGGCCGGGACGGTGCGGAACCACGGTTTAAGAGCGTAGATTCCGGTCGTGTCCGGACGAAGACCAAGCATGACAGCCGTGCGGGAGGGATTGCAGAGCGGGGCCGGGCAGTGAGCGTTGGTGAAGGTGACGCCTTCGGAGGCAAGCCGATCGAGGTTGGGCGTTTCCGCGAAGGGGTGTCCGCCGAGGGGAGAAACCCAGTCGTTGAGATCATCGATGATGATCATGAGGACGTTTGGTGCGGGGCGACGCGGGGCAGATGGCACCGAATCGTGCGCCCTCTCGACGATCGCGGTGTCTTCGCTGGAGCCGCGAGCCATCCCGGCGCGGAGATCCGGGCGCAGGCAGAGAAAAACCAGGAGCAAGGAGAAGAGCAGATGTGGCCGGGGTTTCATGCGAGAACCGCTTCGATGGTTGTTCCCTCCTGCAGCAGTTCGGCCGGAACCGGCTCCCCGGGCGGGACTTCTTTGCCGTCGACGGTGAGTCGCGAGACGCCCTGGCCGCCCCGGTGGGGATTTCGCACGGTAATGCGGACGGTCCGACCGCGGAAGCGCCGCTCGACGCTGAAGCCATCCCAGTCGCGCGGAATGCACGGATCGATGCGGAGACCCGAGGGCTCGGGGCGGATACCGAGGATGAAGTTGAGCGCCGTAAAGTGGGCCCAGGAGGCTGTGCCGGAGAGCCAGGGGACGCGCGAACGACCGGTTTTCCGGGAAAACTGCGAGTGCGTGCTCTGGCAGTGCACGAAAGGTTCGATCTCGCGGATGTCGGCGGAGTCATTCTGGGCGGCGGGCAGGAAAGAGCGGTAGTAGCGCCAGGCAATGTCGGGATCGCCGGCCATGATCTCGGCGAGAACAGCCCAGCTCTGGGTGTGCGAGAAAATGCCGCCATTTTCCTTGTTGCCGGGGTTGAAGAGCACAGCGCGCATGACGGTCACCGGCGTTTCGAGAAACGG
>RFJS01000235.1 GCA_003694825.1 Verrucomicrobiota bacterium
GGGCCGATGATCGTGTAGTAGCGCACGCCGACACCGGCCGAGACGCGGAATTCGCCGCCCGGGTAGTCCCGGATGTCGGCCGCGGTGAGACCGGCGTCGACAAAGGCCACCACATAGAGCGAAGACGTCAGGGCCTGATCGAGCTCGACATTGAGGATCGTGGACACTTCCGCCCCGACGAAAGCACCGGCTTCGTTGCGCGGCGCGGCCTTGCCCTCGCTGTATCCACGAAGCGTGTTCTCGCCCCCCGGGAAGAAACGGCGCCCCAGCGGCACCTCGCCGTCCCGGCCAAAGGGAAAGATCACGCCGTGGCGCAACCCGACATGCAGTGTATTGTCACGGCCGACACCACGGTGCCACGAGGCGCGCACCTCCGCCTTCTGGTAGTCGACATTGCCGCCGATGGTGCGGGCCGCGGTCTCGAGGGTCAGGCCGTAGGCCGAGCCCCGATGCGGCGAAATCGGATTGTCGCGATCGTCCCGAAACAGCTCGAGGGTCAACGCCCCGACCCGGCTGTTTGTCGGGGTGGCGGTCGAAAACTGGTCCGCGTCGCTCACGTCCGCGGTCAGCCGCTCAAACTTGTAGCGAAACGTCGCATCGAGCCCCCAGAGCAGATTCGCACGGCGGGCACCGAGACTCGACCCGATCTCCCGGCGCTCGAAGGAAACCTCCTCCCGGCGCAGGCCGTAGAGCTGCCCCGTGGCGTCGGCCGCCGTGCCGAATACCCGCGGGACCGTATAGTTATATTCTCCAGACAAAGACCGCGAACTCGCGATCGCCTCGAGCCGGCCGCGATGCGCCCGGCCCAGGAGGTTGGCATGATACAGCTCGAGTCCTCCGCGGATGCGCTCATAGCTCCCGTAGCCCGCCAGCACGCTCGCCTCCAGGCGCTTCGACGGCACGAGGTCATACTCCACATCCCACACGCTCTCTGATCGCTCCACCACCCTCGGCCGCACACTCGCGAAGACACCCAGTGAGGCGATCTGCGAGCGGGTCCGCTCCACCTCACTGCGCCGATACCAGCTCCCTGACTCGAGCGAGCTGGTCCGGTGGAGCAGCGATCGCCGTGTGCTTTCATCGCCGACAAAACGCACCTCCCCGATGCGGACGCGCGGTCCCGGATCGACGGACAGCCCCAACGTCACCTCCACGCGATCCGCCGCCTCCCGCCGCGCCTGCTCCGTGATCGCGACGACCGCCTTCGGGTAGCCGGCCTCGTAGAAAAGGCCACGCACCGCCTGGCTGAACTGCTCCTCGCGAAACGCTGACCACGGCTCGCCCGCCATGGCCGCCGCCTCCGCCCTCACGGCCGCCCGCACCGCTTCGGGAAGGCTGTCGGGCACCTCGACACGCGCGACACCATACCGCCGCCCCTCCCGCACACCGATGCGCACATCCACCCGGCCCGTATCCGGATCGTGGCTCCGGCTGAGCACCTCGACAGAACAGTCCCGATACCCGAGCCGCTTCAATTTCTCCTGCAGGCTCGCCAGCCCTCTCTTGAGCCCGCCCGGCGTAAAACGGCGCGCACTCGTCCGATCGAGCAACAGCGCCCGCCCGACGAAAAACGCTTCCGCTTCCTCCGGCGTGAGCGCCGTCAGCCCTTCGAACGCAATCGTCCCGAAATACGAACGCCGCCCCTTGTTGATGTGAAACACAGCCGCATCTCCCTCAAGGTCGCGTGGCAGCAGCGGCAGCCCATCGGCGCTCCAGGCAAACGCGCCCACCTGCTCCCCGTTCCGAAAAACCCGCGCCTCCCCGGAAGGCGAGAGAAAGCCGTCTCGCTCGAGGGCCGACTTGAGCAGCACGATTGCATCCTCCACGAATACCGCGTCGATCCGCTCCAGCGGCATATCCTCGGTCTCCAGCATGCTCAACGTGCGCTTGAGCTTGAGATTGCCCAGCAAC
>RFJS01000236.1 GCA_003694825.1 Verrucomicrobiota bacterium
ACGAGGCGGAGGTTGGCCTTGATCATCTTGTCGCGGGCCTCCTTGTCGCCACGCTTGATCCGGGCGGCGAGCTCGACCTCTTCCTCGGGGGTGAGCAGGGGGATCTTTCCGATCTCCTGCAGATACATCTTCAGCGTGCTCCGGTCGCGCGCGTCCTCCTGGACGGGACGATCGACGGTTTCGGCGAAACTGGGTGCCTTCTCAGCCGCGACGGTCGGAGGAACCTCCTCCACGACCGTTTCAACGGGGTCTGCGGCTTTGCGGATACGGCTTTTCCGGCTATGGTTGGTGCTCGCGTTCATAGGTGTGAGGATTGGTGCAGTGAGCGGTTGAAGGGTGGGAGATGCAGCCTCTGGGGAATATTCCTCGGACCGCGAACTGTGTGCCATAGTTCCATAGCCGAAATCGGTTGCATGGATTGTACCGATTTCGACGAACGAACGGGAAAACGGGTTACAATTATCTAATCGTCCCACGAAATTTCGCTTCTGCGGGACGTATCGAAGCCGACCGGAACCGCCGGCCGCCACCGGTTACATCGCGGTGGCGACGGCCACGGCTTTGGCAAGCGCCGAGCCCTTGAAGATCGTCTCGAAATACTCGTTCGCCGGCACAGAATCCGCGACGATGCCCGCCCCGGCCTGAATGTAGACGAAGTCGTTCTTTATCAACGCCGTGCGAAGCATGATGCCGGAGTCGAGATTGCCGTCGTAGCCGAACCATCCGAGCACGCCGGCATAGGAGCCTCGCTGCACTTTCTCGCACTCGTCGATGATCTGCATGGCCCGGATTTTCGGGGCTCCGCTGACCGTGCCGGCCGGGAAGGTGGCCCGCATCAGATCAAACGCGTTTCGGTCATCCCGTAGCCTGCCTTCCACCTGGGAGACAATGTGCATCACGTGCGAATAGCGTTCGATCACCATGAACTCCGGCACGTGAACCGTGCCGAATTGGCACACGCGCCCCAGGTCGTTGCGCGCCAGATCGACCAGCATGAGGTGCTCGGCCCGCTCCTTTTCGTCGGCGAGCAGTTCCTTCTCCAGCGCGAGGTCTTCATTGTGGTCTTTGCCGCGCCGGCGGGTGCCGGCGATGGGGCGTGATTCGACGAGTGAATCGGTGAGGCGCACATGCACCTCGGGAGAGGCGCCCACGAGGGCGAAGTCCTCAGCCTCGAGCAGGAACATGTAGGGAGAGGGATTGACCGTGCGGAGCGCCCGATAGAGGTCGAGAGGGGGGCGGGTGAAGGGCTGCTCGAAGCGCTGTGAGAGCACGACCTGGATGATGTCGCCGGCGCGGATGTATTCGCGGGCCTTTTCAACCATCGCTTCGAATTCGGGCTGCGTGAAGTTGCCCGGCGGGAGCTCGGCTTTCTCGACATGGACGAGTTCCGCGGGGCGGAGGTCATCGGGCTCGCGGAGAATGCGGAAGAGGTCATGCAGCTCGGTCACCGCCTTGTCGTAGACCGCCGCCGGTTCGGCGCCGTCGCGCACGTGGGCATTGACCAGCAGCCGCAGCGTTTGCCGGGCGCGATCGAAGATGACCAGGGAATCGGCGAGCACGAAATAGAGCAGGGGGCTGCCGAGCGGATCCGGCCGGGTGACGGGCACGACCGGTTCGATCCGCGAAATGTATTCATAGCCGAGAAAGCCGACCGCACCGCCGACGAAGCGGGCCATGCCGGGGAGGCGCACGGGATGGTAGCCGTCCATCTCGGCCTCCAGCAACTGGAGCGGATCCTGCGGCGTCGGCACCGTTTCGGTACGGCCGTCGCGATGGGTGATCGTCGAAGTCTCCTCCCCGCAGCGAAAGATTTTGCGCGGACGGCAGCCGATGATGCTGTAGCGGGAGACGTTTTCGCCGCCTTCGATCGATTCGAGCAGGAAGGAGGGGCCGTGTCGGCGGAGGCGGGCATAGGCCGAGACGGGGGTCTCGAGATCGGCCATGAGGTCGGCGAAAACGGGCACGACATTGCCGCGACCGGCGAGCTCGATGAATTCGGACTTGGACGGCTGGATGTGCATGGCGGGAGGGAGTGACCAAAGCCATTCCCGGCCCCGGGGGGAAGTTCAATTTCGCCGCCATGGTCACAGGGTTTTCGCAAACCGCCGCGGGGAATTCGTTTGGCGATCGCGTGGAGCCCGCCTAGCATACCCTGCGAACAAGACGCCCCTCAACGAATATGACGACCGAATCTGATGTTCTCTCCATCATCATGGGTGGTGGCCGTGGCACCCGCCTTTATCCTCTCACCAAAGAGCGCTGCAAACCGGCGGTTCCACTCGCCGGCAAATACAGGTTGGTCGACATACCGATTTCGAACTGCCTCAACTCGGGCATCAACCGCATCTTCCTGCTCACGCAGTTCAATACGGCGTCGCTGCATCGCCACATTCAGAATACCTACCGCTTCGATACGTTCTCCGGCGGGATGGTCGAGATCCTCTCTGCGGAGCAGACCGAGAAAGGCGACAACTGGTATCAGGGAACAGCCGACGCCGTTCGCCAGAACCTGCATCACTTCGCCGACCACAAGCACGAACTCGTGCTGATTCTCGCCGGCGATCAGCTCTACCGGATGGATTTCCGGCAAATCATCCGGCAGCACATCGAGACCGGAGCGCATGTGACCGTCGCGGCCTTGCCGCTGCCTCGCGAAAAGGTCGAGGGGCTCGGGCTGATGCGGGTCAACGATGATCTTTCCATCGCGGACTTTGCCGAAAAGCCGAAGGATCCGGCGGTGATCGATCAGCTCGTGCTCAGCGAGAGAGTGCAGTCACGTCTCAAATACGCTTCGAGCGGAGAGTATTGCCTGGCATCGATGGGCATCTACGTCTTCAACCGCCGGGCGCTCATCGAGGCGCTCAACAACGACATGACCGACTTTGGCAAGGAGGTCATCCCGAGCCTGCTCGGCCGCGCGAAGATTTTCGCCTATATCTTCGAAGGCTACTGGGAGGACATCGGAACGGTCCGGGCCTTCTTCGAGGCCAACCTCCACCTCACCGATGTGGTGCCGCCGTTCAATTTCTTCACGCCGGACGCGCCGATCTACACGCATGCCCGCTACCTGCCGGCATCCAAGATCAATCGCTGCACCTTCGACCATGCCATCATCGGCGATGGCAGCATCATCACGGAAGCCCAGATCAAGCGCAGCGTCATCGGGATTCGTTCGATGATTCGAGAAGGCTGCCGTCTCGAGAACGTGGTGATGATGGGCGCGGACGTCTATGAGGATGAGCGGAATTTTCGCGCCAACGCCGAGAGCGGCGTCCCGAACATCGGCATCGGGCAGAATTCAGTGGTGCGCAACGCCATCATCGACAAAGGGGCCCGGATCGGTTCGAACGTCGTGCTCGATCCGGCCAACAAACCGAAGGATTACGAGGGCGGGGGACTTTATATTCGCGACGGGGTGCTTATAGTACCGAAGAACGCCATCATCCCCGACAACACCGTGTTCTGAATCGAAAGGAGGCCCGCCGTGAAACGCATACTGGTTTGTTCAGACGGATCGAAATACGCTCAGGTGTGCTGCCAGTATGCCGGTTGGCTCTCGGGTCATACCGGAGCGGCGCTGGAGATTCTCTATGTCACCGATTTGCGGCAGTTCGAGGTGCCGCTGATAGCCGACCTCAGTGGCAGCCTGGGCATTCAGCCCTACCAGGCGATTCTCGGCCAGCTCCAGGAACTGGAGACGAAGAAGGCCGGTATTGTGCTGGAGGATGCGCGCCGCATCGCGGCCGAGGCTGGTGCCGGCGAGCGCGTGGAGACCACGCACAAGACCGGGCTCCTCGTGGACTGCCTGACCGACTACGAAAAAAACGCCGATCTCGTCATGCTCGGCAAACGCGGTGAAAACGCCAATTTCGCCACCGAGCATCTCGGTTCGACGATGGAGCGCGTCGTGCGCGCCAGCACCAGGCCGTGCCTTGTCACCTCCCGTTCCTTCAAGCCGGTGCAGCGGCTGCTGCTCGCCTATGACGGAGGCGAGAGCTGCCGGCGTGCCGCGAAGTTTCTCGCGGAGTCCGCTGCGTTCAAGGGGCTCGAGCTGCATGTGGTCACGGTGGCGGGGGCGATCGATGCCGACTTGGCGCTGAAGCATCTTCAGGAGGCGGAGGCCGTGGTCCGTGAGGGCGGGTTTGAGCCCGTCTGCCAGATGTTGCACGGCACGCCGGAGGAACAGATTTCGGCGTATGTGACGGGCAACGACATCCACATGCTGGTCATGGGAGCCTATGGCCACAGCCGGATCCGCTACCTCATCATCGGAAGCACCACGACGGAGATGATCCGAACCTGCAAGGTGCCGGTGCTGCTCTTCCGCTGACCAGGCGCCGCCCGGCGCCGGTTCCGCTCACTGCCGCCGCGCCCGGGCCGGAGCCGTCGCGATGAGGGCGAGACCGCCGAGGATCAGCGCGATCGAGAGCCACGCGCCGCGGTTGAGCCCGAACCAGACGGGAATCCCCGCGTCCGGTTCGCGGAAGAATTCGCAGAGGATCCGCATCATGGCGTAGCCGATGAGGAATTCGCCGGCGAGGCGTCCGGGGGCGTCGCGGATGACCGGTGTCTTCCAGATGCGCCACTGTGTGTAGAGCAGCATCACCAGGCCTTCGAGCGTCGCTTCGTAGAGTTGCGAGGGATGGCGGGGCGCGATGAGGGCGGGGTCGGTGCCGGGCGGGGCGCTGGTGGTGAAAATGATGGCCCAGGGTACGTCGCTGACCTTTCCCCACAGCTCCCCGTTCAGAAAATTGGCAATGCG
>RFJS01000237.1 GCA_003694825.1 Verrucomicrobiota bacterium
CTTTTTGCATCCCGTATCAGAATGCTCGCCACCGTCTCATCCGCCGCTCTCCATGGAATCGAAGCCGTGCCAGTGCAGGTGGAGGTGAATGCGGGCGAGAGCGGCGAACCGGCACTCATCATGGTCGGATTGCCCGACGCGGCGGTGAAGGAGTCGGATGACCGGGTCTTTTCCGCGCTGAGCAACAGCGGGCTTCCGCCACCCCGCACAAGAACGACGATCAACCTCGCCCCCGGCGATCTCCGCAAGGAGGGGCCGATCTACGATCTGCCGATCGCGCTCGGCATTCTCGCCGCGACCCAACGCCTTGCCCGTCCCGAACGACTGCGGGATTTTCTTGTCGCGGGTGAACTGAGTCTGTCCGGAGCAACGCGGCCGGTGCGGGGCGCGTTGTCGATGGCTATGCTGGCGCGAAAAATGGGCAAGGCGGGGGTCATGTTGCCGCCCGGATCCGCCGCCGAGGCCGCCCTCGTGCAGGGCATTGATGCCATTCCGGTGGCTTCGGTGGCCCAGGCCGTGCGGTTTCTCGACGGCGAAGAGAACATCGCCCCGGTGAAGTCCCGCCTCGATGAGAAACCGCCGGTGACGGAAGATTTCGCGGAGGTCAAGGGCCAGCAGGCGGTACGACGCGCGGTGGAAATCGCCGTCGCCGGCGGACACAATCTTCTGATGATCGGTCCACCCGGTTCGGGGAAATCGATGATCGCCCGGCGTATCCGGTCTATCATGCCGACGCCGGGACTGGACGAATTTCTGGAAATCCTGAGCATTCACTCGGCGGCCGGGCAGACGCTCAACGGCGAAATCCCCTTCCTCTCGCGCCCGTTTCGATCACCGCATCACACCATCAGCGATGTGGGCCTGCTGGGTGGCGGCACCATACCGGGGCCGGGTGAAATCAGCCTGGCGCACAACGGCGTGCTCTTTCTCGACGAGTTGCCGGAATTCAAGCGCTCGGCACTCGAAGTCATGCGCCAGCCACTCGAGGACGGCCGGGTCACGATCTCGCGCAGCGCAGGCAAAGTGACTTTTCCCTGCTCGTTCATGCTCGTGGCGGCGATGAACCCCTGCCCGTGCGGCTACCTCGGTGATTCGCGCCGCGAGTGCCGATGCACGCCGACTCAGATCCAGCGCTACCGCTCACGGATTTCCGGCCCGCTGCTGGACCGCATCGATATCCATGTGGAGGCTCCGGCCTTGAGCATCGGCGAGTTGCGATCGGAAAGGCCCGGCGAACCCTCATCGACAATACGCGACCGCGTATCAGAAGCTCGGAGACGTCAGGCCGAACGCTTCGCCGGATCGCCGACTCGGACAAACGCGCGCATGTCCCATCGGCAAATCCGCCAATTTTGCGCAATCGATCAACAAATGGGCGACGCCCTGCAGCGAGCGATGGAACAGCTCGCCCTCTCGGCGCGCGCCTATGATCGAATCCTGAAAGTCGCCCGCACCATCGCCGACCTGGCAGGCTCCGACGCGATTCGCCAGCCCCACCTCATGGAGGCGATCCAATACCGCAGCCTCGATCGGAACCTCTTCTACTGACCCTCGCTCGCACCGGCCCCGCGGCAATCCTCCGTCCGCCGCCGCTCCCGCCACCGCGGCGAACAGACCGGCATCAGCGATCCGCTCACAGTTGCTGCGAACGGAAAAGAAAAACGGCGCCGGCCCATGAGCGAGCCGCCGCCGTTATCAAATCGTCTGTTCGAGAAACGAAAAGTCGCTCAGGCAAAGATCTCCTCCGGTTTGAAGAAGCGGGCGATCTCCTTCTGGCCGTTCTCCACGCTGTCTGAGGCGTGGACGACATTCACCATCATGTCCGTGCCGAAATCACCGCGGATCGTCCCCGCCGGGGCCTTGGTGGAATCGGTCGGGCCGAGCAGCTCGCGGACCTTGCCGACGACACCCTCGCCCTCGAGGGCCGCAACGATAACCGGGCGGCTGCTCATGAAAGCCTCGATTTCCGGGTAAAAGGGCTTGTCGGCGACATGCGCATAGTGCTCCCGGAGCTGCTCGGGCTGCAGGCGCGTCATCTTGCAGGCGATGATATCAAAACCGGCCTTTTCAAAACGCGCGAGCACCGTGCCCACGAGTTTCTTTTCCATGCAGTCCGGCTTGAAGATGATGAGTGTGCGTTCTTTGGCCATAAGCGGTGTCTCGTAGGGGATGAACCATCGGGATGGAAGCCCCGAATTCACCCTCCTGAATGCCTCACAGCCTCGAGGGGACGGGATTTACTCCACCGCGCGGAACAACAACGCGGCATTCTGCCCACCAAACCCGAGATTGTTGCTCAATGCCACTCGTACGGGATGCTTCTGCGCGGCATTGGGCACATAGTCGAGGTCACAGTCCGGATCAGGCTCCTCGTAATTGATCGTCGGCGGCACGATGCCGGTCGCAATGGCCTTGCACGCGGCGGCAGCCTCGATCCCTCCCGCGGCACCGAGCAAATGGCCGGTCATCGATTTGGTGGAACTGACCTTCAGCTTAGAGGCATGATCGCCAAACACCTTCTTGATGGCCGCCGTTTCAAACTTGTCGTTGTAGGGGGTCGAGGTCCCGTGGGCGTTGATATAATCGACCTGATCCGGCGAAACACCGGCAGAGCGCAGTGCGCCGTTGATCGCCAGCGACAGGCCACGCCCCTCGGGATCGGGTTGAGTGATATGAAAAGCGTCGCAGCTGGCTCCATAACCCGCCAGCTCGCAGTAGATGCGTGCTCCGCGCGCCCGGGCATGTTCCAGCGTCTCGAGGACCAGCACACCGCCCCCCTCCCCCATCACAAAGCCGTCACGGCCCTTGTCAAAGGGACGGCTTGCCCGCTCGGGCTCGTCGTTGCGAGTCGACATCGCCTTCATCGAGCAGAAACCGGCATAACTGAGCGCTGTGACCGACGCCTCGCTCCCACCCGCGAGCATGACATCCGCCTCGCCGGCGCGGATCGTCTTGAGCGCCTCACCAATGCTGTGCGCACCGGTGGCGCAGGCGCTGACGATCGAGAAATTCGGCCCTCGGGCGCCCGTCTCGATCGCCACGATACCGGAAGCCATATTGGCGATGAGAGACGGTATCATGAACGGCGACACCCGCCGCGGTCCTCGCTCGAAGAGCACCCGCGACTGCGCCTCGATCGTATACATGCCCCCGATACCCGAACCGATGAAGACGCCGAAACGATCGCCATCGACCTTCGCGGTATCCAGTCGGGCATCGTCGAGTGCCTTCCTGGCGGCAGCGACCGCAAAATGCGTATAGCGGTCATTGCGCCGCGCCTCCTTGGGATCCATGTATTCGGATGGATCAAAGCCCTCGACCTCCGCACCGATTTTGCAGGGAAAGTCAGTCGTATCGAAGGCCTTCACCCGCCGAATGCCTGAACGGCCGGCAACCAGCGCATCCCAAAAGGAATCGATATCCAGACCGAGCGCGGTCAGGACTCCGATGCCGGTCACCACCACTCGCCGATGCGGATCGAAAGTGGCCATAACTGATTATCCGAGGTTGTCGTTCCCCGGACCAGGACCCGGCAGGTTCCCGATACCGGGTCGCACGATGAGTCAGGACGGGCTCAGGAAGCGGCGGCAGCCTTCTCCTGGATATACTTCAGCACGTCGCCGACAGTCTGCAGCTTCTCCGCGTCCGATTCGGGGATCTCGCCCTTGATCTCGTCCTTGACCTCCTCCTCGAAGGCCATGATCAGCTCGACGGTGTCGAGGGAATCGGCCCCGAGGTCGTCGAGAAACGATGCCTCCGGCGTGATCTGTTCTTCGTTAACGTTGAGTTGGTTAACGATGATCTTTTTGACGCGCTGTTCGATGGTCTCGTTGTCAGCCATATGAAATAGGATGTGGGGAGGACTGAATTCCGGCCCTTTGCATTACATCACCATGCCGCCGTCAATGGTAAAAACCTTGCCGGTGATGTAGCTGGCCTCGTCTCCACAGAGAAAGCCAACCATTGCAGCAATATCCGCCGCTTCACCGAAGCGCTTCAGCGGAATGCGGCTCATGATCTCCCGGGCCGCATCGCCCTCCGAAAGGGAAGCGGTCATGTCGGTGCGGATGAAGCCGGGCGCGACGGCGTTGACGGTGATGTTGCGCGAGGCGAGCTCCTTCGCGGCGGCCTTGGTCAGGCCGATCATCCCGGCCTTCGCCGCGGAATAGTTGACCTGTCCCGGAAGGCCGATGAGTCCCGAAACCGAGCTGATATTGACCACCCGTCCCCAGCGCTGCCGCACCATGGGCTGCACCAGTCCCTTGAGCCAGTAGAAGCAGGAGCTGAGATTGGTCTGCAGGACGCTGTGCCAGTCATCCTCGCTCATGCGCATCAACAGCGTATCGCGCGTGATGCCCGCGTTGTTGACGAGGATGTCGATGGTCTTGAATTCCTCGATCAACGTCTTACTGGCCTCAGCCACTTCGCTGGCCGACGAGACGTCGACAGCGAGAGCCCTGGCCTTTCCTCCTGCTGCCTTGATACCTTCGGCCACGGCACCGCAATTCTCGGCCGTGCGGCTCACGCACACGACGGTGGCGCCCTGGGACGCGAGTTTCTCAGCAATGGCCTTGCCGATTCCCCGGCCGGCCCCCGTGACAACAGCGGTGCGGTTTTCCAAACTCATGGCGCGAAAGTTGGCGCGACGATTCGCCCGGTAGCGAGCGAAAACTGGACCCCGCCCGCCAATCTCCCGCCCGCCGCGAGAGACTTCAGCACCCGCTCCGAGCGTCACCGAGTCGACGCCGGATCAATAAACGTCGCGCTGATAGCGTCGCTCCCGCCGCAATGTCTGCAACAAAGCGGCCGCCTCATCGGCGCTCATCTCCCCCTGCTCCGCGATGATGTCCCGCAACGCCTCATCGACGGCCCTAGCCATGTGCTTCGCATCACCGCACACATAGACATAGGCGCCGCCCCGGATCCAACGCCAGACCTCACCCGCCTGCTCCCTCAAACGATCCTGGACATACACCTTCCGGGGCTGGTCCCGGGAAAACGCCAGGTCCAGGCGCGTGAGCAGGCCGGTCTCATGGGCGGCCAGAAACTCATCCCCGTAGAGAAAGTCACAGCTCCTGCGCTGTCCGCCGAAAAACAGCCAGTTCCGACCGGTTGCCCGGCGCGCCTCGCGCTCCTGCAGAAATGCCCGGAACGGCGCCACGCCGGTTCCCGGACCGATCATGATGATATCCGCCGCATCGTTCTCGGGCAGCCCGAAGCGCGAAGGCGCGACAAACACCGGCACCGGCGTCACGCCGGACTCGACCCGCTCGGCCTTGAACGTCGAACACACGCCAAACCGGTTGCGGTTGTTCGTCTCATAGCGCACGACGGCGACAAGCAGGTGCACAAACGCACCGTGGACGAGCGGCGATGAGGCGATCGAATACAGCCTCGGATTCAACCGCCCGAGCCCATCGACCAACGATTGCGGTTCGGGCCGAGCCGAGGGAAATTCCTCGAAAAGATCGATCAACTCGCGCTGCTCGAGATAGTCACTCCGGGCCTTTTCATCCGCCAGAAGCGCGTCAATACGCTCACAATCATCCGCCGCCGTCGCCACTTCCCGCAAAAGCGCCAACAACCGCCGGGTCGGCTGCGTGATCGCACATCGCGAGAGCAGGGCCTCGCGCAACGGCATCGACACCACTTCTCCGGAACGCTCGAAGCGCACCGTCTCTTCGCCGGTTGCCCCCAGGGCCGCCAGAATCTCCTCCACGAGCATCGGATGATTCGTCGGGTAGACCCCCAGGGAGTCGCCGACGGTGTAGCGCAATCCGCTGCCCCGCAAATCCAACACGAAGTGCCGGGTCTCGTTTCGCGAACCGGGGCCGCTCACGATCCGGTTCTCGACGATCTTCGCCGGAAACGGGTGGTTCTTGTCGTAGGCAACTTCCTTTGGGGCAGAGGGTGCGGGCATTGGCTATAACCATTGCTTGATAGCCCCATTAAGACAAGTTTTCACCATCTCCATTCGCGGACCGGGCAGGGAAACGCCCCCGCTTCGATTTGGAGTGGCACCGCCTGACATCGGCACTAAGGGTGAGGCGGATGGAAAACGACCGCACCAAACCAGTCCGGCTGCAGAAATACCTCGCCGATGCCGGCGTCTGCTCCCGACGTGCCGCCGAAGCGCTCATCGCCGACGGCGAGGTCGTTGTGAACGGCAAGCCCGCACAAATCGGTGACAAAGTCATCCCCGGAGCCGACGAAGTCATCGTATCCGGCACCCGCATTCGCCCGCCGCGGGTGCCGCGAAAAATCACCGTAGCCGTGAACAAACCGCGCGGGCTCATCTGCTCCAACCGGGACCCCCACCACGACAAGACCATCTTCGACCTGCTCCCGCCCCAGCTCGCCCGGCTCCGGCTCTTCTGCGCCGGGCGGCTCGACAAAGAAAGCGAAGGCCTCGTCATCCTCACGACCGACGGCGACCTCGCCAACCGGCTCATGCACCCCTCGGGACTCGTCGTCAAATTCTACCGGGTTTCCCTGAAAACCCCCTTCCCCAGAACCGCCCTTCCCAAACTCACCCGCGGCATCACCATCGACGGCGAACGCCTCAAAGTCGAACGTGCCCGGCTCATCACCCACGGAAACAAGGACCAGGCCTCGACCGAAATCGACGTCCAGATGCACCACGGCAAAAAGCGGGAAATCCGGCAGCTTTTCACCGCACTGGGCTACGACGTGAAACGCCTTCGCCGCTATCGCATCGGCAACTTCTCCCTGCGCGGATTCCCCGTGCGCAGCGTCCGTATCCTCACCGATTCGGAAATTGCCTCACTGCTGGCTCTTCCTCAGCCCTGAACCCCGAACATCGATGACGAAAATGAGACAAGCCACCACCCCGCTCATTCGCCACATCACCCTCGCCATCCTCGTGGCCGTCCTCCTGCCGCCCCTCACCCACGCGGCCACCCTCGCGACAGACACCCCGCTCTTTCTCAAACCCTCGCCCGACGCGCCATCCGTCGCCGTGCTTCCGGCCGGCAGCACCGTCGAAGCACTGCCCCGGGACACCCTCGCCGCCGAAGGAATCGATCCGCTCCCGAGCGGCTGGATTGCCGTGCGTTACAGCGGTCCGGTCCACGGCTACGCCCTCAATTCCGCCGTCGGCAAGGACTTCACCCTCAAGCCCGGTGCCATCATCCGCGCCGGGCCCGCCGCCGACGCCCCCGTTTTCTCCATCGTCGCCGAGGGCGACACCGTCGAAGCCGTCGAACTCGTCGGCGACTGGTCCAGGGTCAGCTTCGAAAAGTCCACCATCCTCTTCCTCGACATCGGCGACACGTTGCCGGCGGAAGCATCGCCCGCTCCAGAACAAGCGCCCGCCACCACCAGCTCCACACCGGCCCCCGCCGCCACCACCGCCGAGAACACCGGGGCCACCGAAGCCGCCGCCACGCAGGCGGCAACCATCCCCGCCCTCGCGGCCCCGGCCACCCCGGACATCCAGGCCGCCGCCCCCCGGGTCTTTCAAGGCTAC
>RFJS01000238.1 GCA_003694825.1 Verrucomicrobiota bacterium
TGCGAAGCACGCGGGTAGTAGTCGATGTTCGGAACCGGCCACTTGCGCAGCACGAACGAGTTGAAGCGGTCGTTGTAGGATCGCTCCAGCAGCGGGTGGTATTCAGTCTTTTGGGAGACCCACTCCTTGAACGCCTCCCGCAGCTCCTGCTGCTTGGCTCGCACCGCTATCGTCGCCTGATCGTTTCGCCGGCGAGAGCCGTCCGGCAGCTTGTCGTAAATGGTCGGCGACTTCAGGTTCAGCGTCTGTTCGATCAGCTTGAGCCCGGTGATGTGAGTCCGATTCTGATCGGCGACTGCCCAGGTAACGGTGTTCTTGGAGTTGGAGACGTTGGAGGGGTTGGCAATAAGCCAGTGGCCAGTCTTCTCCTCGAACACAACCTCCGCCTGGACATCGATCGTCTCCGCGATGAAGTCCTGAATCAACTGCGGCGGAAGCCAGGTTGCACCGAGGCGGGCAGTGATGTCGCGGAACGGCACGTCGGGAGGGATAGCCTTCTCAAGTGCGTCTACGTTGCGCTGAAAAGCAGGATTGGATTCTGCCGCTCGCCGGGCCGCCTCCAGCTTCTTGCGGACATTGCCGCTGAGGTATTGGTCGGACAGCTCGAATTCCCCGGTCTCGGGATCGGCGAACACATTCGGCTCTGCTGCCAGCGCCCTGGTCGCCTCTTCCACCGAAATGCCCCGCAGCCTTGCGACGAACGCCGGATCAATGCGGGCTTTGTAAGCCTGGCTGATCGCAATGGCATCGACGATCGTGTCGGCGGACTCCGGGATGCGCTCGGGGAAGATGGTGCGCCTGGTGAAAATATCAGCCTTGGTGTAGGTCGTTTCGTTGACCAGCCGCATTTTCCCCTTGTTCGGCCCTGTCTTGATGGGGCGTTCGACCGTCCTGACCTCGGCATCCTCCAGTGCCGCGACCAGGGAGAAGTCGGGATCAGACTGGAGAAAGCTGTGAGCCTTCCCGTTGATCGGGCCGTGCCTGGCAACGTGCTTGTCGTAGATGTCGTTGAGCGTCTTCTGCGCTTCGGCAATCTCCGCGTCCGTGCTTTTCTCGGACGACATGAGGCGAATGGTATGCTGCAACGCCTCGCGCAGCTTCACATAGCCGATGGCCCGTTTGCGCCGTGCCGCCGTTGATGCCCAACCGGGTTTTTCCTTGCGCCCGTCCTCGACGACGTAGACGCCATCTCCCTCGACGATGACGGCACCATCTTCTTGCGTCGTCGTGATGTCTTCCCCCGCGCCCGGGCTCGTTGTCTCGGTTTCTGCCTGTGCGCCAAAGACATTCGCGGGCAACCGCTCGATCGCGGCGAGCAAATCCGCTTCGAGATCGCGGCCCTCGTGCGGCAGCAAAGCCGGCTCCTTGTCCGAGTACATCTTCCCTTCGAGGCTCATCCTCCCGAGCATCATCTCAGGGTGCATGGCGAAGTACTCGTTGACAGCAACGGTGTCCTTGCCGTCGTAGGTTTTGATCGGGACGGTATTGAGCCAGTTTTGGGCGTCCGCGAAAAACCCGTTGCCGCGTTTGCGGAAGATGAGGATGTCGGTCGTGACCTCAGTGCCTGCGTTCTGCTTGAACGCATTGTTGGGCAGACGGATGGCGCCGACCAGATCGGCGCGCTGCGCAATCCATTCGCGGGCCTCCTTTGATCGCGCACCGTCCATGGTGCTCATGCTGGTGATCGCGACCATCAGCCCGCCCGGCTTTACCGCGTCGATGCCTCGCGCAAGGAAATAGTTGTGCAGGCTGAAGTTCGGGTAGCGGCTGTCCCTCGGGCCATCCTTGGCGAAGGGCACGTTGCCGATGAGCAGGTCGTAGTGGTTGTTCGGGACTTGCGCCTCCTCAAAGCCGGTAACCTGCACCCCGGCCTGCGGGTAGAGCTTCTGGAGGATTTGTCCGGAAATGCTGTCGAGCTCGACGGCGTCGAATTGCGTGCGTTCAGCAAGGGTGTCGGGAATGAGCCCGAGGAAGTGCCCGACGCCGGCGCTCGGCTCAAGCACACGCCCGCCGGCGAACCCGAGCCGCTTGGCCAGCTTCCACAGTCCGCTGATGATCTCGCGGGAGGTGTAGTGCGCGTTGATCGTCGAGATTTTTGCGGCGGTGTATTCCTCCGGCGTGAGCAGCTCTTTGACCTGCAGGTGCAGCGGCAGCCATTTCTTCCCCCAGCTTTGCGCGCGATTTATGGTTTCGGTGCGATGCCAGCCCGTGCGCTTCTTGACGACTATCTCGTCATACAGCTTTGCCATGCTGTCGTCGAAGACAGCGGGAAGCCCACCCCAGCCGACATATTTCGCCAGGATCTTTTTCTCTTCCGGCGTGGCGTCTCGATTTTCTGCCGTCAGCTGCTTGAGCAGGCGGATGGCCGCGATATTGGTGCGCGCCTTGGAAACATCTCCGCCGGAGACGATAACGTCGTCCGGGCCGATGCGATGGTTCTGCCGACTCGCCGGATTCGGTGCTACCTCAGGAACAAGTTCGGGGGGTCGAGCACCTCCTCCAGATACGTCGCGCTCTCCGGTGCGAACAGGTTCAGCACCTCCAGCGTCCTCTTCTGCAGAGGCTCTGGCAGGTTCTGATACGCCTGCATCGCCTTGTCCTCGGTCTGAAAGTCGAGTTCGGCCGCCTCGTTCGCCTCCTGAGTATCCGGCGGAATCTCCCGGTCCTCCGGCATCCACTCCCGTCTCAGGTGCGCTGCGATCGCCTCCGGTTCCTGCTTCAGCAGGTTGTGGAGAGCCTTCGTTTCGAGGTTCGCCAGCAAA
>RFJS01000239.1 GCA_003694825.1 Verrucomicrobiota bacterium
CCTGGCAATGCCTGCGCGATCTCGTCACGCAAATGGTCGACGCCACCGCCGACCGGACGGCCCGGCAGCCCGCGGACGGCCTGCGTTGCGCATGAACCATCTGCGTCTCGTTCTCATCAACCTGCGGCGCCACCGGATCCGCACCCTCATCGGTGTATCCGGCATCGCCCTCGGCGTGGCCGCGATGTTCGCCGTCACCGCCATCGTGCGCGGCGCCATCGGCATGTTTGAGCGCATCCTTTCCGCGGATACCGAAATGCTCGTGTTCGAGCGGAGCGTCTCCGACCTGTTCTTCAGCGTCGTCGACGATGTCGACTTCGAACAAATCAGCCAGATGCCCGAAGTCGCGGCGGCGCATCCGGTGCTCTTCGGGCTCGTCTCCTCGCCCGGCCATCCGGTGCTCACGTGCTTCGGCGTGCGCCGCGACGACCCGCGGCTGCAGCGCGCGGAGTGGGTGGCGGGAAATCCGGAGGACTTCGGAAGGGTCCCGGGGGGCATCGCCATCGGGGTGCGGGCGGCGGAGTTTCTGCAGGCGTCCATCGGGCATCCGCTGCAAGTGGGCAACAACCACTACCCGGTCATCGGCATTCTCCGCACCGAAACCGGCTTTGAAGACGGCGGCCTTTTTCTCCCCCTTCCCCTCGCCCGCGAACACCTGCACCGCGACGGCGCCTCCTCGGTGGTCACCATCAAGCTTCGCGACCGCAGCCTCGCCGGCGCCTTCCGCCGACGCCTCGAGGAAACCTTTCCCTACCTGACCGCCCTCGAGAACAGCGAATTCAGCCGCAGCTATTCGCAGTTCCGGATCCTGCGGGCCACGAGCTGGGCGGTCGGCGGCGTCGCCTTCCTTCTCGGTGGTCTGAGCGTGGCCAACACCATGGTGCTCTCCGTCTTCGTGCGTATCCGCGAACTCGCTATCCTGAAGTCGTGCGGCTTCTCGCACCGCCAGGTCGGTTCGCTCGTCGTCGGCGAGTCGCTCCTCATCGCCCTCACCGGGGCCGTGCTCGGGACTGCCATCGGCTTCACCTGCGTGCTGGTGTTGAAGGAACTGCCCTGGCTCCAGGGTTACGTCACCCCCCACTTCGAGTGGCCGGTGATGGCCGGCATCATGGCCATCGCCATCGCCACCGGCATCGCCGGCGCCGCCTATCCCGCCTGGTTCGCCATGAAAATCGAGCCCGCTCGCGCCCTTCGCTACGAATGACTTCCCCCGCCGCATCTTCCCGCTCCGTCGTCATCGAGGCGTCGAACATCTGGAAGGCCTTCGATCACGGCCGCATCCAGGTGCTGCAGGGTGCCGGCCTCACCGTCCACCGCGGGGAAACGATCGCCCTCTGCGGGGCTTCCGGCTCCGGCAAGAGCACGTTGCTCAACATCATCGGCGGGCTCGACGCGCCCGATGAAGGAGAGGTCCGCATCCACGGCCGCATCCCCCGGACCACCGAGGATCGCACCCGGCTGCGCCGCGCGACGGTCGGGTTCGTCTTCCAGCTCCACAACCTCATTCCCGACCTCACGCTCGTGGAAAACTGCCTCGTGCCTGCCCTCGCCGCGGGCGCGCAGCCCCGCGACCGCCTCGAACGGATCCATCACCTGCTCGAAGCCACCGGGATCCGCCATCGCGCCGACCGCCCCGTGCAGGAGCTCTCCGGCGGAGAGCGGCAGCGCGCCGCCATCTGTCGCGCCCTCGTCAACGAACCCTCGATCATCCTGGCCGACGAGCCCACCGGCTCCCTCGACGAAGCCAGCGGCCGGCAGGTGCTCGACCTGCTTTTCGACCTCGTCGCCCGGGACGCCGCCACCCTCGTCATGGCCACGCACGACCGCGCCGTCGCCGAACGCTGCGACCGCATCGTCGTCATGCGCGATGGACGCACGCTCTGAGATGCCGACCGTTTCACCGGATCCGTCCGCAACGAGGGACGTCATCGCCACCGCGACCGCCCGCCTGGCTCTCGGGATTTTCGTCGCCGCCAACCTCGTCGGGCTCTGGATGGCCGCCCTCCTCATCTGGCCGGACCTGGGTCGCCTGACCCTGCCGGTCTCCTACGGGCGTCTCGCCCCGGTGCACATGGAACTGCAGCTCTACGGCTGGTGCAGCCTGCCGGCGATCGGCGTGCTCCTCGTGCGGGCGCTGCCCGAGACTCCGGCCGCGGCCGCCTGGGGGCGCATCGCCCTGGCCGCGTGGACCGGGAGCCTCTTGGCCGGCGCCCTGGACTGGCTCGCCGGGGGCGCGAGCGGCAAGCTCTTCCTGAGCTGGGCCGGGCTGCCCCGCGTCGGCTTCATACTCGTCCAGCTGCTGCTCTGGAGCGTGCTGGCCGCAGGCTGGCTGCATCCCCATCGCCGCCGCCATACCCGGCGCACGACGTGGCTCGCCGGCATGGCCATCCTCGCCATGCTCCTGTTTGTCCCGGCCGCCATGTGGATCGCCGCGGACCCGGCGGTTTACCCGCCGATCAATCCGCACAGCGGTGGCGCCACCGGGCACAGCCTGCTCGCCTCGTCCCTCGGCATCATCGGCATTGCCCTGCTGCTGCCGCTTCTTCTCGGCCGCCCTCCCGCACCAGACCGCCGGGGGACCGGCCGCTGGATGGTGGCCGCCTATGCCGCCGGCTGGCTCGTCTACCTCGGCATCGGGCACGGCCATGCCTCGAACCATCGCGTCGATCAGATCGCCGGCCTCGCCACGCTGCTGGCGTGGCCCCCGCTGCTCATCGCGTGGTATCGGCGGCGAATCTGGCCGGTCGAATCGCTTCGATGGCTGCGCGCGGCCGCCGCCTGGGCGGTGTTTCTCGCCATCGATGGCTGGGTGCTTTTTCTTCCGGGCATCCTCGATGGCGCGAAATTCGGCAACGCGCTCGTCGCCCATTCTCACCTCGCGATGGCCGGGCTGCTCACCAGCCTGAGCATGATCATGCTC
>RFJS01000240.1 GCA_003694825.1 Verrucomicrobiota bacterium
CTCACTTTCCGCGCGCGCGGATCGAGCGGATCGCCGAGAGCGGGCACAACCCGCATTTCGAGACGCGGGAGGCGTTTGTGGCGGCGGTGCGTCGTTTCCTTCCGGACGAGAGGCCATGAGGGGCAGGACGGATGGACGTCCGCTGGTGTCGGTGATCCTGCCGGTGCGGGATGCGGCGGCCACGGTGGGGCGGGCGGTGGCGAGCATCCGGGCCCAGACGCTGACGGATTGGGAGCTGATCGTCGTCGACGATGGCTCGCGCGACACGACGGCGGAGGCGGTCGAGGCGGCGGCCGAAGGGGATCCGCGGATACGGTTGTTGCGGCGGTCGGCGTCCGGGATCGTGGCGGCGCTCAACGCGGGGCTGGCGGCGGCGCGGGGCGTGCTGGTCGCGCGCATGGATGCGGATGATTTCAGTTTGCCGGAACGGCTGGAGCGGCAGGTGGCGCTGCTCGAGGCCCGGCCGGATGTGGGCGTCGCGTCGTGCCGGGTGGCTTTCGGGGGCGATATGGCCGCGGCGCGAGGTTATTTTCTGCACGTGGAGTGGCTGAACCGTCTCTGCGAACCCGACGAACTCGCGCGGGAGCGGTTCGTGGATGCGCCGGTGGCGCACCCGAGCGTGATGTTTCGCCGGGAACTGGTCGATCGACTGGGTGGATACAGGGAGACGGGGTGGCCGGAGGATTATGAGCTCTGGCTGCGGTGGATGGACGCGGGCGTGCGTTTTGCCAAGGTGCGCGAGGTGCTGTTGCGCTGGGAGGATTCGCCGGAACGGTTGTCGCGGACGGACCCGCGCTATGGCGAGGATCGGTTTTACCGCTGCAAGTGCCACTATCTCGCGCGCTGGCTGCGGCGCGAGGTGGACGGGCGGCGCAGCGTCTTTCTCTGGGGCGCCGGACGGGTGACGCGCCGGCGGTTTGCCGCGCTGGCGGAGGAAGGTGTGTGCCTGGCGGGGTATGTGGATGTGGATGCGAAGAAGATCGGCGGCCGGGCCGGAGGCGTGCCGGTGATCGGACCGGAGGCATTGCCGGGACCGGAGGCGGCGTTTGTCGTGGCCGGGGTGGGCGTGCGGGGCGCCCGGGAGCTTATACGCGCCGAGCTGACTCGGCGCGGGTATGTCGAGGGCCGGGATTTTTTTGTGGCGGCGTGAGCCGGGGGGCGGTGCTATTTGCGTTCGAGCCGGGCGAGGAAGAGACGCAGGTCGCGGTCGGCCCGGGCGAGCTCTGCCGCCGGACCGGTGAGGATGAGGAGGATGCCGCCGCCGTCGGGGCGGGCGGCGACGAGGTGGCGCTCCGCAGCGGCCGGCGCAGGCGGCGTGAAAAGGGCTTCCCGGACGGGCCAGGAGGCGAGGGCGGGCGTGCGCGCGAGGTCGGTTTCGTCGAGTGGGGGAGCCTGGAGTCCGAGGAGATCGGCCACCTGGCGCAGGTAGGCTTTCCAGGCGTCGTCGCTTCGTGCGGGAGACGGTTTGGCGAAGGCGACGAAGGTCAGGGTGACGCCGCGAAGGACGGCGTGCTTGAACAGGAGGGCGTCCGGCCGGGAGGCGTCTTTGTCGTGTCGCCAGGGTCCGAGGGCGTCCGTCTCGAACTCGAGCGGGCCGGAGCGGAATCGGGAGAGCATGAGTTCGACGCCGTCGAAGCGGGTGAAGGCGGGCGTCAGCTCGATGGGCTGGGGCGCGAGAGCGGGGAGAAGGGTCGCAGCGACAGCCGGACCGGGCGGGAGCAGGAGCATGCCGAGTAGAGCGCCGACAGCGAGGACGGCCCGGTGAGGCCGGCGGATTTCATCCGCCGGAGAGGGAGGCGACAAGGGCGTTGTATTCATTCTCGTTGATATCGCGAAAGGCGATTCGGCGGTAGCTGCGGGAGACAGGGGTGCCGGGAGGAAGGATACCCTCGGCGAAGAGGGTGTGGAAGCCCCAGACGCGGTTGGGGGGGCGATAGACATTGGACATGCCCCAGGGTTCGGTCGCCCGTTCGCTCTCGAAGAGCACGACCATGCTGCCGCGGTAGCCGAACTTCACGCCGCTCCAGTTTTCGAGAAAGCGGGGCAGGTTCTCGACGCCGCCGCTGTAACGGCCGTTGTTGTTTTTGTTGGTGGGCACGATGCCGAGCAGGAAGGCGGCGGACACTTCTGTCTGAGTCGCTTTCCGCCCGGAGAGATCGAGGGTGCTGTTGGCGTCCTGCCAGGCGTTGGAAAGGATGGTGATGGCGTCGGCGGCGAGACCGGCGGGGGGCTCGGCGGAGGAGTCGGGTTTGCGGATCTGGGACTGGTCGCCGGGGATGTTGCCGTCGGCATTAAAGTTGCCCTGGACGTAGAGGGGCGCGTTGGTGGCGAACGTCATGCCCTTAACGTAGCCGTTGGCGGAGGTCGGGCGGTTGGGGATGGCCGAGCCGTTGACGAGACGGACGCCGCCGGAGGAGATTTTTTTGTGGTCGACGTAGACGACGCCGTTCCATTCGCGGGAGGGGTCGAACGTGGCCGATCCCCGGGTGAAGGCGGTGGCGGCACCGGGGGTTTCGATGAGTTCCTTCAGTCGGGAGACATCGATGTCGGCGGAAAAGACCCATTGGCCGCGGCGTTTGTCGTAGAATTTGTTGTCGGCGGTGCCGCCGACAATGAGCCCCGGGGGGACGGCGAGCTTTTCACGGGAGAAGCGTTCGACGCCGTTGCCGACATTGCGGACGTATTTCCCGGAGTTGTCCGGCCGGTATTTATAAATCGCCGGCGCCCCGCTTTCGCTGATTTCGATCACGAGGCAGGCTTTCGAGGCGAACTTTTGCGTTTCGATCTCGTCGCCGGGGTAGGCGGGGGAGTCGTTCTGGATGGTTGGCTCGATGAGGGCGTAGGCGGAGTTGTCGAGTTCGTTTTCGGGGGTGGAGGGATCATCCGGGACATATTCAGCCATGCCGGGGACGTTGGCCTTGTTGATGCCGTGGTCTTTGGTGCGGACGTTGCCGGCCCAGAGGCTGGAGGCTTTCGAAGTCCAGTCTGGGTCGGCGCTGCTGAGCCAGTGTCCGCCCTGCTGGAGGCTGACGAGGTTTGTCGTGCCGGCCTTGCGGAAAGTGACGTCGCCGCGGCCGTCGACATTGCCGCCGATGCGGCCGTGGAACAGGTCTCCGGCCACCGTGACGATTTCGTGGAAATTGAGGCCGTTGCCGGACTGGATGAAAGCGTTGCTGTTGGAGTGGACCGGTCCGTAGATGTTCATGATCGGTCCGGGAGCGATTTCCAGGGCCATGTTGTAGAAGATAGCGTATCCCCACAGGGGGACGTCGCGGACCTGGAGCCGGTAGTGGCAGAAGGCGCGCACTTCGGTGCCCCGGGTTACGTCGGTGGCGCGGGCGGCGGAGACCATCTCGACCTCCCGGACGCGGATAGTCTGGCCGACGAGCGGATCGCCGTCATAGAGCGGGTTGGCGGCGCTGACGATCACCCATCGAGCGGGGGTGAAACGGCCGATGACGAGATTTTCAGGAGTGACCTCGTAGCTGAAATGGCCCGAGGCAGCCGTGCTGGAGGAGCTCGTCGAAGCGGGCAATAGCGGCTGTCCAAGGACCGTGAATCCTTTTTTCAGTGCGTCCTCGAGTTTCATCTCCTTGATTTTTCCGTCATCCCGGAGCGCGAGGATCTTCGCGTCCTCGTCGAGGCCGGAGGCCGTCGGCGTGAGGGAGACAGGATTGCGGCCGGGAAGAAACTCGTCGTCGGGAAAGTAAACGAGACGTTCGAGGCGGGCGATGATCTGCGCTTCGCCATAGGCGCCGACGCTTTCGGCGGCGGTGCGGGCCTTGGCGAGGCCGAGGTTGCGCGAGGTGAGCCGCCGCTCGTTGTCGGCCCAGCGGAGGAGGACGGCGACGACGATGGTGATGGCGACGGCGAAGATCAGGGTGGCGCCAAGGGCGGACCCGGAGCGACGCGAACCGGTGGAAAACGGGTGCATGTCAACTGCGGGTGAGGACTGTGGCACGGATCAGATCGGCGCGCGCGGTGCCACGGACATCGGGTGAGACGAACTCGCCCTCGAGGGCGATGCCGCGATCGCGGGCACAACGAAAGAGGGTATCCGCGGTTCCAAGGCGTAGGGCGCGCTTGATCAGGCGATGGCTTCCGGCGGTGCCGGTGGCCGGGAGCGAGCCGGGAGAGAGAGAGCCGTCGGCGGAGTCGTGGCGGTAGATGCCCCAGCCGGCGGCATCCGGGAGGGGCAGGGCATAGTAACCGATGGTGCGGACGATCGTGCCGTTGCTGTCGAGGAAGTCGAGGACGAGGTAATTGCCGCGTTGTCCGTCGCGAGCCGCCTCGGAGCGGTTGGTGAAGCCGGGATAGAGCCGGGCGATCTGTGCGGAGCGGACATCCCGCGAGACCGTGTCGATAAGCTCGCGGGCATTGCGGCCGTGTTCGAGCGAGGCGGTGATGCGGTGGTTGAGCCGGGCGGCTTCGATCATCTGGGCGGCGAGCCCGGCGAGCACGAGAGTGGCGACCGTGAGGGCGATCGTCACTTCGGCGAGGGTGAAGCCTGCCGGGCGGCGGGACAGCCGGCGGGCGGGAGGCGCGAGCGGTGTGGCGTGGGCGGTCATCACGGGGCGGATGGGACGTCAGTAGATGGACATCCTCGAGAGGATGAAGGCGAAGCTACCGGCGCGGGTGCGCGTGGCGAAGAAGAGATGGTCCTTCCATTGGTAGTCCAGAACCACGAGAGCGTAGTCGACGCCGTTGGCGTCGGTGATACGGGTGACAGTCGGGCGGATGCTCAGTTGCAGGTCGTCGCGGGGATTCGCCGGGGTGTTGTGCACGTCGTCCACGCGGTCGTTCCAGGCTTCGACGGTGAGGGAACCGGTCGGGCTGTTGGGAATATCGACAGGGAGACTCCTGGAAAAAAGGCTGGCATAGTCGACGGACTGGAGCTGTTCGGCGACGGCGCGCACCTGGTTGGCGGCGGTGAGGGCGAGGAGGTTGGATTCGGCGACGCGGAGGGAGAAAAGCATGCCGGCGAGCGCGGCGAGGCAGGTCATGCCGAGCACAGCCATGGCAAACATGACTTCGACGAGGGTCATGCCGCGACGCTCGTCGGGGAGACGGGTGGGCGGTGGCGCGGCGAGGGGACGGGGAAAGGCGGCGTAGTGGTCTGCCGGCCGGGGGGACGGCGTGAGCGGGGCGGTTCCGGCCGGCCGGGTCCAATGTTCGATGGCGCGTTTCAACGCGGAGGGATTGATGGGTTTGCCGATGAGGGCGTCCATCCCAGCCTCGGCGTAGCGGGCGGCGTCGGTGTCGTCGGTATTGGCCGTGACTGCAATGATGGGCAGGCGACGTTCGGCTCCGGTCTCGGATTCGCGGCGTCGGATCTCGACGGTGGCGGTGGGGCCGTCCATTTCGGGCATCTGGCAGTCCATGAGGACGAGATCGTAATGGCGGCGGGAAACGGCGGCGACCGCTTCGGCGCCGTTGGCGACAACATCACAGCTAAAACCGCACTTTTCGACGATTCTGCGGGTGAGGCGCTGGTTCACGGGATGATCTTCGGCAATGAGGATGTGGGGCGGAGTCGGTGTGATGGGGGCGCGGGGCGCCGGGGTTTCGTCTGTGCGGGAAGGGGCAGAGTGGGGCGAAGCGGATGGCACCGGAGAGGATGGACCGAGCCACTTTTCGAGGGTCTTCCGGAGCTGTTCAGGCAGGACCGGTTTGCCGAGGAAGCCGTCCATGCCGGATTCGAGACAGCGCATGCGGTCGGGAGCCTGGACGTTGGCGGTGAGTGCGATGATGGGCAGGCGGGCAGCGCCAGCGGCCTGCTCGCGGCGGCGGATCTCGAGGGTGGCGGCGAAGCCATCCATCTCGGGCATCTGACAGTCCATCAACACGAGTTTATAGTCGTTGCGAAAGACGGCCTCGACGGCTTCGCGGCCATTTTCAACTACATCGACAGCAAAGCCGAGGCGCTGGAGCATGCGCGCGACGAGCTTCTGGTTCACGGGATGATCCTCGGCGACGAGAATGCGGGAAGGAGGGGAGGACGATGGAGGCGCGGGTGCTTCTTCCGGGGCTGGAGCGCGCGGCGGGGACGCGGGGGCCGGCGGGGGCAAAGCGGAGGGCGCTGGTCGGGCCGGAGCGGGCGCGGCGCGGCCGTGACGGGCGACGGCGGGAAGGTCTTGCAACGCGCGCAGCAGCGCGGCGAGACGGACGGGTTTGGGGATGACCGTCACCGTCGGCGGCAGTTTGCGACGGGGCGAACCGGGCTGCAGGCGGGTGAGCAGGGCGATGGGGCTGTCAGTCAGGCGGGGAATTGCCCGGAGCTGGGCGACGACATCGGCTCCGTCGCCGCCGAGCAGATGCGCATCGGCAACAACACAGGGCGGAGCCGATTCCGCCGGGAACCGGGCGACGAGGCCGGCGATGCGTTGCGGGTCGGACTCGGGATGGACGCGAGCGCCGCGGCGTTTGAGGAGCCGGGCGAGGGCATCGCGCTCGGTGGGATTGCGCAGGGCGAGGATGACAGGCTTGCCCTGACACGCCGGACAAGGTGCGGGAGGCGGCGCCGGTCGAGTGTCGGGAGCAAGGCGTATGGAAAACCAGAACGTGGAGCCCCGGCCGGGGAGACTCTCGACGCCGATGCGGCCGCCCATCAGGTGGACCAGTTCGCGGGCGATGGCGAGGCCGAGGCCGGTGCCCCCGTATTTGCGCGCGGTGGAACCGTCCACCTGGCTGAACGACCGGAAGAGGCGGTCGCGGGCTTCTTCCGGGATGCCGATTCCGGTGTCGCGCACCTCGACACGGAGGAAGGGCGCGGCCCCGGATGCGGGCTGGAACCGCATCGTGACGGCGACTTCACCGCTTTCGGTGAACTTGATGGCATTGCCGACGAGGTTGCTGATGACCTGACGGAGGCGGAAGGGGTCGCCGCGGATCTCGTCCGGGACGTCGTCGTCGCAGAGGAAAAAGAGGTCGAGGCCTTTGGCGTGGGCGGTGACGCCGAAGAGCTCGATAACCTCTTCGGCGAGGGTGCGAGGGCTGAAGGGGATGTGCTCGAGTTCGAGCTTGCCGGATTCGGCGGAGGAGAAGTCGAGGATGTCGTTGACGATGCGCAGAAGGCTGCGGCTGGATTCTCGGATGGTTTCGCCCATGTCGCGCTGCTCGGGGGTCAGGGGGGTCTCGAGGAGCAGTTCCGTCATGCCGATGACGCCGTTCATGGGCGTCCGGATCTCGTGGCTCATGTTGGAAAGGAAAGTGCTTTTGAGGCGGGCGGCCTCTTCGGCGGCTTCTTTGGCGCGACGGAGTTCTTCCGTTTGTTCGGCAACGTGGCGGGCGAGGCGTTCCTTTTCCTGGCGCAGACGAGCGGTGTGCCAGAGGTGAAGGAGGCGTCCCGACAGGGCCACGACGCCAGCGACAAGCGCATAGAACCACCAGGTCTGGAAGACGGTCGGTTCTTTGTGGAGCGCAAGAGGCGCGAGCGGTTCGCTCCGACGTCCCCGCGCATCGGCGGCCTGGAGTTCGAAGTGGTAATCTCCGGGCGGCAGATTGGTGTAGTAGGCGATGCGCCGGGGCCCGGCGTCGATCCACGTCTCGTCGAATCCGGCGAGGCGGTAGCGGAAGGCGACGGAGTCGGGATCGGAAAAGGCGATCGCGGTGTAGTGGATGGCGATGGCGCGGGTGCCGGCAGGTATCGCGTGCCAGCTGTTTGCCGGAACGCGGCGTCCGTCGATCTCGATCGCCTCAACAGCGACGCGAGGGGGAGGGGGTGTGGCGGTTGCGGCCTTCGGGGGAACGACGACGAGGCCGTTGTGGGTGGCGAACCAGAGATCGCCGCCCGGAAGGCGCGTGGCCATGGGAGAGCCCGCGGTGCGCACGATGGTTTCGGTGCCGAGTTCCCGGGTGCCGATGAGCCGGAACGTGCCCGGTCGCGGCGACTGTCGGCCGGCGGCAATCTCGATCAATTCGGACCGGTCGGCGTGGATGAGGCCGCGCGGCGTCGTGATCCAGACTCGGCCGATACCGTCGGTGGTGATCGAAAGGATCGTCTGGGGGAAGGCCCCGGCGAGGGCGTCGGGGTTGAGCCAGCGGTCATCGGCGATGAGGCCGAGGCCGCGGTTTTCGGTGCCGACCCAGATGAGTCCCTGGCATCGACATGGAGGCATCGGATCTTCGGGGGCGGGCTGGAAAAGCGGTCGCTCCAGTGGTGGACGCTACCGTTTTGGAGGGTCACGAGGTCGGGCAACGAGGGGAAAGCGATGAGGAGGGATCCGTCGGGTGCCTGGGCAAAGGCGGAGGCGGAGGCGTTTGTTGTGGCGAAGTGTCGCCCGACATCGATGAATGTGCTGCCATCATAGACAAAGAGGCCCGCGTGTTCGGGGGCGAACCAGAGATCGCCGGCGGCGCTTTCGTGGATGGCGCGCACGCGGGCGACCTCGGGGAAACGTTCGATGTGGCCGTGACGCCAGCGGGCGAGTGCGCCCCGGGTGCCGATCCACAGGCTGCCGTCGGAGGCGGGCCGGAGGGAGAGAACGGCACCATCGGGTCCGTCGCCGAGATCGATCACCTCCGGTGAATGGCCCGGGCGGTGGCGAACGAGCCCGCCGCTTTCGAGGCCGACCCACACGGAACTTTCGGCGTCGGCGGCGACGGCCGTCGGCACGCGGTCCGGATGGGCGGGCAGGGCGGGGATGCGCCGGAAGTTTGCGGGCGCGAGCCGGAGGATGCCGCGGCCGGAGGTGGCGATCCAGAGGTTGCCCTCGAAGTCGCGGGTGAGGGCTGTCGCCTGATCGGCGCCGCTGACGAGGGGAAACTGATCGTGCCGTGTCCGGGGCGTCGAGATCGATGCGGTAGAGCCGGTCTCCGGCTGCCCAGAGCCGATCGCCGCCATCTGTGCGCATGGCCACGACATGGATGCCTGTCACCGAATTGGTGTCGAGAGTGAGAGGCATGATGCCCCGGTCGGTTTCGTGCCAGAGCTGGCGAGGGGTACTGAACCACATCCTGCCGCGGCCGTCCTCCGCCATCGCGAGGATTTGCGGACTATCCATGGCGAGATCGGCCTGCAGCCGAAGTTTGTCGTTTGCATCGATGTAGGCGAGGCCACCGCCGGCCGGGGCGATCCAGAGGCGTCCGCGACTGTCGTGATGGATGTGCTCAGTGTGACTGATGATGGGAACGACCCAGTGGTCCTCGTGGGGAATCAGGTGACCATCGCGGATTTCCCAAAGTCCGCGGCCGTGCGTTGAGAACCAGAGGCGGCCGTGAGGATCCCGGCTGAAATCGGTGACGGCGACGTCGATTTCGGGATGGCGGAAGAAGCGGTCCTGCTGCCGGGAGGCGAGTCCTGCGGCGGTGCCGAACCAGAGGGTGCCGTGTTCGTCTTCGGCGAGGGCGGTGATGGCGTCGTCGGGCAATTCCGGCGTTGTGGACGTGCGGAAGACGGTGAAGCGGTTTCCGTCGAAGCGGACGAGGCCGGCGTCGGTGCCGATCCAGAGATAGCCGTCGGCGGCGGCGAGGATTGCCGTGGCATGGTCCGAAGGCATGCCGGACTCCACGCCATGTGTGATGAAAACGAAATCGTTGCTGTCGAAGGCGGTGTGGTGGGGCGGCGGGACGGTCGCTTCGGATCTTTTCGGCGCCAGCGCCAGTGCCGCCGCTGTAGCAAGAATCAGCAGCGCGGCCGAACGAAGGAAGCGGCGCAAGGCGTGGGAAGTGTGGAGACGGCGCATCGAACCAGCGCGGTATTGTGGGAGCAATCCATGGAGGTCATTCGGCACATGCCGGGCGGCGCGTTAGCGGTTTCGGCGGCGTCGGTGGCGGAAAACCGTCAGAAAAGGCGGCCGCGGCCCGACCGGCCATGCCCATTCAGGACTCGGTGAGTCGACGGAAAAGCTCGAGGTAGCGCTGGTGCTGGCGGTCCGGGGTGAAGGCGCTGCGGGCAAAGTCTCTGGCGGCCGCCCCCATCCGCCTGCGAAGTTCCGGATCCGCGGCCAATATGCGGATAGCTGCGGCGAAGGCGGCTGGGTCCTCCCTGTCGATCAGGTGGCCGGTTGTGCCCGGACGGATGGCCTCGGCGACGCCGCCGGCGTCGCGGGCGATGACGGGGAGCCCATGCCACTGGGCCTCGACCAGGAAATTCGGGAGTGATTCGACGGTCGAGGCGAGGACGGCGACGTCGGCTGCGGCATAGAGGTCCGGGATGTCGTTGCGCCGGCCGAGCAGACGGACGGAAGCCGCGAGCCGCTTTTCGCGGACGACGGCTTCGATCCGCTGCCGTTCGGTTCCATCACCCGCGAGCCAGAGTTCGCAATTCTCCGGCGGACCGGCCTGCGCGAAGGCCTGCACGAGGTCGGCATGGCCCTTGCCCGGGCGCATCATGGCGACGCAGAGAAAGACAATGGTGTCGGGTCTCGAACCGAGGGCGGCGCGCACGGCTTCGCGGGAGCGGGTGGGAGGCGCGGTCCGGACGGCGGCGTTGTGGATGACGTGGACGCCATCAGCCGAAGCTCCGGCGGCGATGGCGGCGTGAGCGGCGGCACGGCTGTTGGCGACTACTGCACGTGCGGTCCGAAGCGTTCGACGATACCAGGCGGGGAGAGTTTTGCCCGTGCGGACCGTGGCGACAATCGGTGTCCGGGGCAGGCCGGTTGCGAGCCGCCAACCGTAGCAATTGGCGAGACGGCCCATGAGCAGGATGATGTCGGGCGCGGCGCGGCGGAGGGTGCGCGTCAGGCCGGGGGCGAGCCAGTCGATGTGCAGGTCGAACAGTTGCAGCGCCAGGTGGGGAATGCCCGGGGCAAGGTCCGGCGCGAGCGGGCCGGCCGGCCGAATGGTCACGAGGACCGGTTCATGGCCGACGCGGCGGAATGCATTGGCGAGCGCAACGGTCTGCGTTTCGGTGCCGCCGACGCGGAGGTAATCCTGGATCAGGGCGATGCGCATGCGGCTCTGCGGGATGAAAAAGCCGGAAAGCGAGTTGCAGTGGGGAGGCGTTTGCTCTTCCTGCCGGGAATGGACCGACATCCGGCAGTCGTGCTGCTTGTGCGCTGGGCGATCACTGCGCTCGGCGTGTTTCTGGCGGCTGAACTCATTCCCGGGATCGAATATGCAGACAACAAAGCGCTGCTGATCGTCGCGGTGCTCCTGGGGCTCTTCAACGCGTTTCTCCGACCGCTGCTGATCTTCCTGGCGCTGCCGTTTGTGATTCTCACGCTGGGCATCGGAATCCTCTTCATCAATGCGCTGTTGCTCATGTTGGCGGCGAAGCTGGTGGATGGGTTCATCGTGGCGGGCTTCCTCCCGGCCTTTTTCGGGGCGCTTCTCATCGGCCTGATCAATGTGCTGCTGGGCGGCGTGGCCGGAGACTCGGTGCGGGTGGTGCGGTATCGGCGGCGGAAGCCCCGGCAGGATGCGCGCGACGACGTGATCGACATCTGAATCTTGAACCTGGCGCTGAAGCCGTTTCAGTGCCCGCATATGTCCGAAACGGCACA
>RFJS01000241.1 GCA_003694825.1 Verrucomicrobiota bacterium
GCCGCCCGCCATGGCTCTGCATGCGAAAGGAGGATTTGTCATGAACAGGACGCTTCGAATTCTCGCGCTTGTTTCTGTGCTGATCCTGCCATTCGCGGGTGCCATTGCCGCCGAGGAGCAGGATGAGCGTGTTCTGCAGGTGCAGGTCAATGTGCCCCCGACCTGGAGGCCGTGGCTCGAGGACGACATCGCCGATGTCTTCGCCAACCGCGTCGAGGAGGTCTTCCGGCGGCACGGCTTTGATGGACGCGTCGAGCGCGTGGACCCCGTCGTCGACGAGTTGGATGAAGCGCGCCCGCTGCTGACCATCAACCTCATCGAATGGCGGATTCGGCGTTCGGGCATGATCGAGTGCACGTTTACCGCGAGTCTCCAGAACGGAAATACCGTCCATCAGTTCGGTCTCTACACGACCTCGCGGATCCGGTGGCTCAACGCGCCGGGGCGGTTCGGGCTCGCCCGCGCCTTCGAGGATGCGGCCGATACCGCGCTCGATGACCTGGCCGAGGATATCGCCCGCACCGAGCCGATTCCCGGGCTCAGACGGTGAGGCGTGTGCCTTGTCGTCCGCTGAAAGGAGGGGAATTGAAGATGCAAACCGACACCCTGTCGCTCGTGTTTTCGGCGGCGGCGCTTGCCGCGGCCCTGGCCGCGTGGTGGCGCGCCGGCGGCGAGAGCGATGTCCGGGAGCTGCGTGAGCAGCTTCGCGGCGAACTCGAGCAGTTGCGCCGGCGTCAGAATGAAATGGCGGAGCATGCGGCCGCCGTGCTGACGCAGGCCTACGAGGCCCATCGGCGGCGGATCGAGGCCGTTCGCCGCCGGCTGCGCGAAGAAGCGCGCGAAGCCGGCGCGGAAATCGAGGAGCAGATGGAGCGGGCGCGCCGCCAGCTCGACGCCGTCGGCGAACGCCTTGAGCGCGCCGCTCGCTCCGTGCGTGGGGAGGCCGTCTCGAAGGCTCACGCGGCCGAACAGGCCATCGCCCGCAGCGTCCGGCGGATCGAGGCTCGAGTTATGTTGATCGGGGTGCGCGTCCGCGCTCAGGCGGCCCGCGGCGCCGCCGAGCGCGGGGATTTCGACGAGGCCGAGGCGCTGCTCGCCCGTGCCGCGGATGAGTTTCAGGAGGCGCGTGCCCTGCTCGGAAACGATGCCGAGCTCGAGTTGCCGCTCGGCGCGATCCGTGCTTCGCTGCGGGAAGCGACGTCAGCCTTGAAGGCCCGGGCCGAAGATGCCCGCCAGAAAATAGAGAAGGCAATTGTGGATACAGAACAGCTCGTCGGCCGTCTCGAGGCGGACGAGTCCAACCCGAATAATCACTGAGCATGAACAGAAAGGACACCCGCAACCTTCGGCTGCCCTCGGGCGATCAGCCTCCCGTCAATGGCTGGACCATCGCCTGGATTCTCGTGACGCTGCTCGTCCTGTGGGGATGGCAGGAGGCCTTCGAGCGCATGGCCATCCGCACGATTCCCTATAGCGAGTTTCGAGCATTGGTCGATCAAGGCGCGGTCGAGGCCGTGACGGTGAAGGAGGATGAGATCATCGGACGGGCCCGCAAGCTGGAGGATGCGGGCGTCGATGGCGACGAAGCCGCTGCCGCCGGCGCCGAAGAGAACAACGCGGCCGTCGGTTCAGCGGCGGAGACGCCGGAGCGGGAGGAGTCCACTTTCATCTTTCGCACGATCCGGATCGAGGACCCGAAACTCGTCGACGAACTCGTCGACGCCGGCGTGGAATTCACCGCCGTGCGGCCGAATCCAATGACGGAGATTCTCGTCGGCTGGCTCCTGCCATTTGCGCTGGTGCTCGGATTCTGGATGCTGTTGTCCCGCCGCGCCGCCGGGGCCGCCGAGGGGATGTTCGGTCTGGCGCGGAGCCGGGCCAGGCTCATCGTCGACAAAAACACCGGTGTCACCTTCAACGATGTCGCCGGGTGCGAAGAGGCGAAGCAGGATTTGCGGGAGGTTGTCGAGTTTCTCAAAAACCCGGCGCGCTATGAAGCGCTCGGCGCGCGCATCCCGAAAGGCGCGCTGTTGGTCGGGCCGCCGGGCACCGGCAAGACACTGCTCGCCCGGGCGGTGGCCGGCGAGGCGGGCGTCCCGTTCTTTTCGATGAGTGGTTCGGATTTCGTCGAGATGTTTGTCGGCGTGGGCGCGGCGCGCGTGCGCGATCTCTTCAAGCAGGCCAAGGCCCAGGCCCCGTGTATCATCTTTATCGATGAGATCGACGCCATCGGCCAGCAGCGGGGGGTGCACGTGGGCGCGGTCAACGATGAGCGCGAGCAGACGCTCAACGCGCTGCTTGTCGAGATGGACGGTTTCGAGGCGAACACGGGTGTGGTCATTCTCGCCGCGACCAACCGGCCTGAAGTGCTCGACCGCGCGCTCATGCGGCCCGGGCGGTTCGACCGGCAGATCGTGGTGGATGCGCCGGATCTCGATGGCCGTGAGGCGATCCTCCGAGTGCATGCCCGCAACAAGAAGCTCGCCGAGGATGTCGATCTGCGGCGGCTGGCGGCGGCGACGGCGGGCTTCTCCGGCGCCGATCTCGCCAATGTGCTCAATGAGGCCGCCCTGCTGGCGGCGCGGCGCCAGGCAAAGGCGATCACGCAGGCCGACCTCGAGCAGGCGATCGAAAAGGTCGTCGCCGGACAGGAACGACGGAGCCGGCGCCTCAATCCCGACGAGAAGCGCCGCGTGGCGTATCATGAAGTCGGGCACGCTCTGGTGGCCGCGTTCAGTGAGCACGCCGACCCCGTGCACAAGATCAGCATCGTGCCGCGGGGACGGGCTGCGCTCGGCTACACGATGCAGTTGCCCAACGAGGATCAGTTCCTGCTCACGCGCAGTGAGCTCTTCGACCGGATTTGCGGCCTGCAGGGCGGTCGTGCCGCCGAGGAGATCGTCTTCGGCGAGGTCACGACCGGCGCGCAGAACGACCTCGAGCGCGCCACCGCGCTCGCGCGGCAGATGGTGGCGATCTACGGCATGAGCGAGCGGATCGGCCTGGCCCATTGCGGGGTGCGCCAGCCGCAGTTCCTCGCTGGAAACGAGGGTGGTTTTCAGCGCGACTGCTCCGAGCAGACGGCCCGGGAGATCGACGAGGAGGTGCGCCGCATCCTTGATGAGGCCTACCGCCGGGCGAAGGCGCTCCTCGAGGCGCATCGCGACAAGCTCGAGCAGATCACGGCGACTTTGCTCGAGCGCGAGACGCTCGACGGTCCGGAGTTCTACCGGCTCGTCGGCCGGGAGATGCCGCGGGTGAAGGAACCGGTGCCGCCGATGCCGGTGGCGGAGGGTGTGTCGAGTGCCCTCGGATCACCGCGGGGCAACGGAGGGCACAGGGGTCATGCTTCCGCTTCGTGACAACATTCCGGCCTCGCGGGTCCCGGTGGTGACCTACGCCATCGTCGCGCTCAACGTCCTGGCCTTCCTCTACGAGCTGGTGTTGCCCGCGTGGGATCTGCAGACGCTTTTTCTGCACCGGGGCATCGTGCCGGTGCGCTATACCGTGTCGGAAGTGGCGCAGTTGTTTTCGTTCGGCGAGCAGGTCTCGGCGCTGTTTACCTCGATGTTCCTGCACGGCGGGTGGATGCACCTGATCGGCAACATGTGGACGTTGTGGGTTTTTGGGGACAACGTGGAGGACCGGCTCGGGCGAATGCGCTATCTCGTGCTCTACCTCACCGGAGGACTGGCGGCGGCCGGGCTGCATATTTATTCCAATCCCGGCTCCGTCGTCCCGACGATCGGTGCGAGCGGCGCGGTCGCGGCGGTGATGGGGGCCTATTTCCGGCTCTATCCACACGCGCGCGTGCAGATGGTGATCCCGCCATTCTTTTTCGGCCCCTACTTTGTCGTGCCGGCCGTGATCTTTCTCGGCTGGTGGTTCATCCTGCAGTTTTTCAACGGGACGTTGAGCCTGCTTGCCGCCGACAGCCAGTTTGGCGGCGTGGCGTGGTGGGCGCACGTGGGGGGATTTGTCTTCGGCGCGCTGCTGTGCAGCGTGGTGCGGGTGCGGCAGTTTTACCGTCGGCACTACGTGGACGAGGATGATCCATTTGCCTGGTGAGCCGGGCCGGCAGCGGTTGGTTTGCGCCGGCGCGCCGGCGCGGGCGACACGTGGCCACGGGCTGGAGTGGCGACGGTCCGGGGCGGCTTGTCGGTGTGATGGCGGGTGAAGGCCGAAGGGTGGGGTCGAAAAGGGCGGCGCGGGAGACGAAACCGTCCGGGATGAGAGGCTTGCGGCGGTCAACAGAGCAGGTCTAGCCTGCCCGGCTTCGCGATTCAGCGCCGGGGCCGCAGTCGGGGTGCCGGCGCTGAGTCGGATAAGCCTGCATCCATGACTTTTGAGATCGCCGTTGTTTTCTGCATTCTTGCCGCTGTCGTCGTTTTGTTCGTCACGGAACGGCTGCGACACGATACGATCGGCCTGTTGGTGATGGTCGCGCTCGGCCTGGCGCGAGTGTCCACGCCGGAGGAGCTGCTCCATGGCTTCAGCAATCGCGCCGTCGTGACGATTGGCGCGATGTGCGTGATCAGCGCGGCATTGACCCGCACGGGGACCGTGGCGGCCCTCGGGGCGCGCCTCGCCGGTGTTTCCCAGGGGAGCCCGAAGCGGTTTCTGGCGTATAGTCTTGTCGTGGTGTGTGTGATGTCGGCGTTTATCAATAATACGCCGGTGGTGCTGGTGTTCATCCCCGCGGTGCTTACCGTGTGCGAGAAGTTCGGCGAGAGTCCGTCGAAGTTTCTGATGCCGATCTCGTTTGCCTCGATGCTCGGCGGGGCGTGCACGTTGATCGGCACTTCGTCGAACATACTGGTCTCGTCGATCGCGCAGGCCTCGGGTGAAGGCGCGATCGGCATGTTCGAATTTTCGCGCGTCGGTGTCGTGCTTGCCGTGGGAGGGATGGTCTACCTGCTCCTGTGTTCCTTCCGGTTGCTGCCGGCGCGGGTGACGATCGCGTCGACGATGACGCCGGAGTCCGTGAAGGAGTATGTCACGCAGGTGCAGATCGGGCCGGGATCGCATCTGGTCGGCAAGACGCTCGGGGAGACGCCGTTTGGGCGGGCGCGGGTGTCGGTCGTCGAGTTGATCCGCGGCGAAGGCATTCGGCGGCTGGACAAGGAGACGCGCCTCGAGGTTGGCGATATCCTGTTGGTGCGCGGCGACTTGAATGAAATTCTCGAGCTGGATCGGCAGCACGAGGTGACGATCGCCCCGGAATTGACGGAGCGGATGGGGGATATGAAGCGGGTCGAGATGACGCTGTTCGAGCTGATGGTCGCCCCCGATTCGAGCCTGATCGGCATCCCCTGCCGGAAGCTGGGGCTGCGGGAGCGCTTCAATGTATCCGTATTCGCGATCCAACGGCGCGGACGCCACCATCAGCGCGAGATCGGTGATATCGAACTGCGGGGCGGGGATATTCTCCTGGTGCGCGGTCCGATCGAGGAGGCGGAACGCCTTCGGCACAGCGAAGATTTCATCCTGCTGGAGGGCGTGCACGAACAGCGGCAGGAGCGGCACAAGGCGCCGGTCGCGATAGCCACGGTCGTGGCCATTGTGGTGCTGGCGGCGCTTGGCGTGTATCCGATCAGTGTGCTGGCGATGGCCGGGGTTGGGGTCGTGGTGCTGGCGCGGCTGCTCACGCCGCGGGAGTTGTATCGTGCGGTGGACTGGCCGGTGCTGGTGTTGATTGCGGGCATGATCGCGCTGGGCGAAGCGATGGCGAAGACGGGGGCGCTGGATCTCGTCGCCGGCGTGCTGCTCGGCTCGATCGAGGGAGTGGGGCCGCACGGGTTGTTGTGGGTGTTTTATTTTCTCACCGGCGGCATGAGCCTGTTGATTTTGAACAAGCCGGCCGCCGCCCTGATGACGCCCCTCGGCATCATTCTCGCGCACAAGCTCGGTGTGGACAGCCGGCCGTTTATCATGGCGACCGCCATCGCCGCCGCCACGGCCATGGCGACGCCCATGGGCTACCAGACGAACCTGCTTGTGTATGGGCCAGGTGGCTACAGCTTTCGCGATTTCGTCCGCTTCGGGCTGCCGCTCAATGTGGCTGTCGGGGTCGCCGCCTGCCTGTTGATCCCGGTGCTCTGGCCATTCTGACGGCGAACGGGGCGAGATTCGGGCGCGACATTCCCGCGGGTCGACGTATAATACCGGCGCATGACCTTCACCTGTCCATACTTCAGGCCCGACGACGAGTGGTGCCTGCTGCTCAAGACGGTCTGCGTGCCGGGGCGGCCGGGGTGTGTGCTCAAGAAGGCGAAGAACATGTTTCTGGTCCCTGTCGAGGAGCGGATTCGGCAGGCCGAGGCGGCGCGGCGAAAGCGCATCCTCGAGCGCGGCCGCTGAGGTCGCCGGGGGACGGGGCGGGCGTGGCGGCCGGCCGGTCAGTCGGCCTTGTCGGCGACGTAGATGAGGCAGCCGTGGCTCTTCGCGCCGGGGTGCAGTTTCGCCCGGACTGTTTTCACGCTCAAACCCCAGCCCGTGAGCCGTTTTTCAAACCCCTCGGAGATGCCGGCGGACCAGACGGCGAGCCGCCCGCCCGGCCGCAGCACGCGCATGATCCGGGTGATCCCGGAGCTGGAGTAGAGCCGGGCGTTTCCCCGGTGCACCATCGCGACCGGGCCGTTGTCGACATCGAGGAGGATGGCGTCCCACGTCTCCGGGGCGGCTTTTTCGATCACTTTCGCGACGTCGCCCTCGATCACGGAAACGCGCGGATCATCGAGGCACTCTCCGTTGAGCTGGCGCAGATGGGTGCGGTTCCAGTCGATCACCGCCGGGATCAGCTCGACTACATCGATCCGCGCCCCGTCCCCCGTGGTCTCCAGCACCCGGCGCAGGGTGAAGCCCAGGCCGAGTCCGCCGATGAGGATGCGGGGGCGC
>RFJS01000242.1 GCA_003694825.1 Verrucomicrobiota bacterium
CGGTGAACGATGCCAACTACACCGGCAGCGCGAGCGGCACGCTGACCATCGATAAGGCACCGGCGACGGTGACGCTCTCCGACCTCCTGCAGCGTTTCGATGGTAACCCGAAGGAGGTCGGTGTTGCGACGATTCCCGCTGGGCTGTCTTTCCTCGTGACCTATGACGGCAGCGCGACGGTGCCCTCGGCAGCCGGGGACTATGCGGTCGAGGTTGTCGTGAGCGACCCGAATTACTCGGGAGCGGCTTCCGGCACATTGACGATTTACACGGAGCCGACGATCCATGAGCAACCACAGGGGGGCGTCTTTATCGAAGGTGAGCCGGTAACCTTGTCGGTCGTGGCGGAGGGCTTTCCCGCGGTGTCCTACCGGTGGCGGCGCGATGGTGAGCTGATCGCGGATGCTCACGGGCCGACCCTTTCGCTCGGGAGTATTCAGCAGTCGGATGCCGGGGCATACGAGATTGTCGTGAGTAACATCGGCGGTTCGGTGGTCAGCAGCAAAGCCGTCGTTTCCGTCGAGCCGATGTTCTCCGGCGTCTGGTTCGGCGGGTTTGACGGCGCGGACGGCCGGTGGGCGCTGGTGCTCGGCGAGGATGGTTCGGGGCGCTATTTCGCCCACCATCCCGGGGTCGGTCTCGTGTTTGTTTCAGAGGTCGCGGTGGATGGGACCGGGCATTTTACCGGCACCGCCAGCCCGCATCCGTCGTCGGCCGGCGGATTGCCCGGGATGCTTGCCGTTAGCGGTGCGATTGTCGGCCGGGATGTATCGGGAAGCATCTCCGGTGTCAGTGCCGGGTTTTCGGGCACGCGCGACCTCGCAGCCGTGGCGTCGGCCGTCCCGGCGGGCTGGAGCGTTGCGCCCGAGACCAATGCGACCACGGGCGAGAGCTTCCTCGTCACCGGTCCGAGTGGAGCGGCCTTCCTGCTCGTGGCCACGGATGTGCTGGTGGACAGCGGGCTCGGCATTGCCGACAGCGAAGGACAGGTCGCGGTGAACCTCGATGCGGGCGCCGCGGCGGCATTTTCCGTGGAGGGCGAAACGGGCCAGGTGCGGGGGACGGTGACGCCCGGTGGCACCGGTGCTGCGATGGCCTTCCTCGGGGTGAACCAGGGTGTCGCCCCGATCAACCGTATCCTCAATCTGTCGACGCGCGGGGTGGTGCGCGGGGGCGACGAGCAGATGATCGCCGGGTTCGTCATCGGGGGGACGGGCACGCGTCGGGTGCTGGTCCGGGCCGCGGGGCCGACGTTGACGGCGGAACCCTTCAATCTCTCCGGTGCGCTCGCGGATCCGATCGTCGAGATCGTGCGCAACAACCCGGACGGCAGCCAGACGCGGGTGGCGTGGAATGATGACTGGGGCGACGCTGCCAACGCGGAGGCCATTCGCGAAGCCGAAGTTCCTGTCGGGGCCTTTCCTCTGCTCGACGGCAGCCGCGATGCGGCGCTGCTCATCGACCTTGAGCCGGGCTCCTACACGGCGATTGTGTCGAGCGGTGACGGCGCGGCCGGCATCGCGATTGCGGAGGTGTATTCGGTCGATGATGCGCCGGGACAGCCCACACGCCTCTTGAACATCTCCACGCGCGCCTATGTAGGAAGCGGCGACGACGTCCTGATCCCCGGATTCATCACCGCGGGAAATTACCCGCGCAAGCTGCTGATCCGGGCGGTGGGGCCGACGCTCGTCGAGAATTTCGGGTTCGATCCCGAGAGCACCCTCGCGGATCCGGTCGTGAAGATTATTCCTGCTGATGGCGGCGATCCGCTCCTCGTGGTCGAGGACTGGGAAAGCCTGGGGCAGGCCGAGGCCATCGGGACGATCAGCTCTTCGGTGGGGGCCTTCGACCTGGTGGAGGGCAGCCGCGATGCGGCGGTGCTCTTCACGGTCGAGCCGGGCAAGACCTACACGATCGAGGTGTCGGGCCGGGACGGTGCTTCCGGTGTCGCCCTGGCCGAGGTATACGAGGTGCCTTGAGCCAACCTCGAGCACGCCGCCGCCGGGCGGTGCGCCCGAGGCCTGCGGTCGTTACCCGGAAAGGAACGCAAGCGGAATCGCCTGCGGGTGCAAGGGGAATACCGGTGCGCGTCGCTTTCCACCGGTCGGCGCCGCTGTCGCGGGGGCGCGCAACGCGCCGGAAAGCGGAAGGCCGGTCGCGTCAGGCGCGCTGCTTGCGGTCGATGGCGTTGGCGAGGAAGCCGTAGATGGCGATCACCACAAAGCAGAGGGCGGGAAGAAAGAAGGAGACGCGGACGGACTCCAGATACATGCCGGCGATCGTCATGCCTTCGCCGTCGATGATGCCGCCCTGCAGGCGGGGCATGATCGCACCGCCGACGATGGCGAAGATCAGGCCGGCCGAGCCGAGCTTGGCGTCATTGGGCGTGAGCCCCTCGAGGGCGATCCCGTAGATCGTCGGAAACATCAGCGACATGCACCCGGAGACACCGATCAGGCACCAAAGCCCCGCCATGCCTGGACGAAGATGGCGCCGAGCGTGAGCAGCAGGCCGCCGATGGCGAGGGCGCCGAGGAGGATGCCGGGGTTGAGGTAGCGCAGGATGAAGGTGCAGATGAAGCGGCTCGTGAGGAACAGGCACATCGCGACGATATTGTAGTTTTGCGCCTGGGCCGCCGTGAGCCCGACGAGGGTCATTCCGTAGTGGATGATAAACGTCCAGCACATGATCTGCGCGCCCACGTAGAAGGTCTGGGCGACGACACCGCCGACGTAGTGAAAGTTGTTGAAGAGGTGCCGCATGAGCGGGCCCAGCTCGATCTTTTCCTCCTCTCGGCCGGTGTCGGGCATCCGGGAGACGGCGAAGAGGATGAGCACCGCGATCACCACCAGAGCGATGATGACGTAGGGGATGCGGACCACGGCGAGGTCGTGCGCCTGCATCGCCAGATGCTCCTCCGGGTGGGCGGCGGCGAAGGCTTCGAGCGACTCGTTGATGAGGCCGTCGACGACGCTCGGGAGCATATTGGCGTATTCCGGGTGCGCCTCGAGCTGTTGCTGGCGGAACTCGGCCACCTTCAGATTTGGCAGGATGAACATGCTCGCCACGAGCATGCCGGTCAGGGAGCCGATGGGATTGAAGGCCTGGGCGAGATTGAGCCGGCGCGTGGCCGTCTCGGCCGGACCCATCGACAGGATGTAGGGATTGGCGCTGGTTTCGAGGAAGGCCAGGCCGAAGGTCAGCACATAGAACCCGACGAGGAAGATGTTGAACGCCATCATCGTGCTCGCGGGGATGGTGAGCAGGGCGCCGGCGGCATAGAGGCCGAGCCCGATGAGGATGCCCCACTTGAAGGAGAGCTTGCGGATCACCAGGGCGGCGGGAATGGCCATGGTGGCGTAGCCGCCGTAGAAGGCCCACTGGACCAGGCTGCTCTGCGCGTTGCTGATCAGAAAGATCTCCTTGAAGGCGCGAACCAGCGGGTTGGTCACATCATTGGCGAAGCCCCAGAGTGCGAAGAGCGTGGTGACGAGGATGAACGGATAGAGGAATTGGGCCGGAACGACTTTCGGGGAGTCGGATTTCGCATCCATGGAGTTTTTTGAGGTTTGGGTATTCTTTCGGGTTGAACGCGTTGACGGGGTGTCTGCCGTGCGGGCCGCAGGTCGATCAGGACCGCACAGACCCGGGTGCGCCGGGGATGGGAACACGCTGGCGAGCGGTTCAGGGCGGAAGTTTAGCTGGCGCGATCATGCGGCGGAATGGCTTTTTTTGAGTAATGGATGACGAAAATTGACCCGGCAGGGAGCGGCGCACAGCCGGCCTCCGGTCGGGTACGAAAAAGCACGCGGCCGCTTGCGCAGCCGCGTGCCCGTTCGCATGAGGGAGGAGAGAATCGTCCGATACGAAGGCTACAGTCGCGGAATGGTCAGGCCGCCATCGACCATGATGACCTGCCCGGTGGAGAAGGGGAAGTCACCGCGGGCGAGGGAGGCGACGGCCTTGCCGATGTCTTCGGGATACCCCCAGCGGGGCTGCACGCAGAGACCTTCGGCGATGAGCTTGTCGTATTTCTCCGTCACAGCCGCGGTCATGTCCGTCTTGATGACTCCCGGGCGCACTTCGTAGACGGGGATGCCTTCCGCGCCGAGGCGGGCAGCAAAGAGCTGTGAGAGCATGGCGAAGCCGGCCTTGGCGATGCAGTATTCGCCGCGGTTGATGGAGACGACCGTGGCGGAGATGGAGGTGATGTTGACGATCGCCGCTTCGAACTGCGGGTCTTCCTTGCGGGTGGCCACCATGTCCCGGGCGATGGCCTGGGTGAGAAAGAAGGCTCCCTTCAGGTTGGTGTCGAGGACGCGGTCGTAGCTTTCCTCGCTCGTCTCCAGAAGGTCGGCACGGACCTTGGGGGCGACCCCGGCGTTGTTGACGAGGAGGTTGAGGGCGCGCCCAACGGTCTTGTGGACGACTTCGAGGATGGCGGCACGACCTTCGTTCGAGCCGATGTCACCTTGCGCGTAGGTGACCTCGACGCCATGCTCGCGAAGCTGGCCAAGTGGCTCCTGCACGGCCTCTTCGGGGCGCACGCCGTTGATGATGAGGTTCCACCCCTCGCGGGCGAGCGCGGAGGCGATGCCGAAGCCGATGCCCCGGCTGCCTCCAGTGATGAGCGCGGTCTTTTTCATGGCGAGCCCTTATGCTTTCAGCTCGGGAAGCTCGACCCACGCGCGCTTTTCCCAGCTCTCGAGACCCTTCTCGGCGAGCTGCACGCCCTTGGCGCCCTCGAGCAGAGTCCAGCGGAACGGGGTGTCGAGAACGACGTGCTTGAGGAAGAGTTCCCACTGCACCTTGAAGGCGTTGTCGTAGATCTCCTGATCCGGCACCTCGGACCAGTCGTCGAAGAAGTTGATGGGCTGGTCGATGTCGGGATTCCAGACGGGCTTGGGAGTGTTGCCGTAGTGCTGCAGGAAGCACTTGCGCAGGCCGGCGGTGGCGGAGCCGAGTTCGCCGTCGACGTGGAGGGTGAGCAGGTCGGCGCGGCGCACGCGGGTGGCCCAGGAGCAATTGAAGTTCACGATGATCTCACCGTCCGGGCCCTCGAGCTCGAACATGGCGTAGGCGGCATCGTCGGCGGTGCACTTGAAGCGGTTGCCCTGTTCGTCGACGCGCTCCTTGATGTGGGTGGCGCCGCGGCACATCACGGACTTCGTCGGCCCGAAGATGTTGTCGAGCACGTAGCGCCAGTGGCAGAGCATGTCGATGATCATGCCCCCGCCGTCTTCCTTGCGGTAATTCCAGGACGGACGCTGGGCCGGGACGGTGTCGCCTTCGAAGACCCAGTAGCCGAAGTCGCCGGTGACGGCGAAGATGCGGCCGAAGAAGCCCTTCTGGATGGCGCGCTGAAGCTTGAGCAGGCCGGGCAGCCAGAGCTTGTCCTGGACGACGCCGTTTTTCACGCCCTTCTCCTTGCAGAACTGATTCAGCTCGTAGGCGGTCTCGGTATCGACGGCGGTGGGCTTTTCACAGTAGACGTGCTTGCCGGCGGTGGCCGCGGCCTTCACGGCATCGGCGCGACGCAAGGTGCTCTGCGAGTCGAAATAGACCGGATACGCGGGATCGCCGAGGACGCTGTCCAGATCGGTCGTCCACTTCTCGACGCCGCTGCGGGCGCTGAGCTCGCGGAGTTTGACCTCGTTGCGACCGACGAGGATGGGATCGGGCATGATCGTCTCGGTCGGGCTGACGTGGACGCCGCCCTGCTTGATGATTTCGACGATCGAGCGCATGAGGTGCTGGTTGGTGCCCATGCGCCCGGTGACGCCATTCATGATGATGCCGACGCGGTGTTGTTTCATGATGTTTTCCGTATTTTCAGGGTGTTGGTGAATTGATGAATGAGAGGGTGGGCCGGTTCAGACGTGTTTGAGGTAGGCGTCGATGATGTCGGCCAGGTATTGATCCGGATCGCGCTTCCAGAGGCGGTCGGAGAAGATCTCGACTTCGATGAAGCCGTCGAACCCGGTGGCCTCGACGATGCGGCGCAGGTGGGGGAGGTCGATGCAGCCTTCTCCCATGAGCCCGCGATCGTTGAGAAGATCGACGGTGGGCGTGCGCCAGTCGCACACGTGCAGACCACAGATGCGCCTGCCGGCGCGGGCCACCTCGGCCTCGAGGTTGGGGTCCCACCAGACGTGGTAGGCGTCGACGGCGATGCCCACCCAGTCCGCGCCGACTTCGTCGATGATGTCGTTGGACTGGCCGATTGTATTGACAGCGCTGCGACAGTCGGCATACATCGGGTGGAGCGGTTCGATGGCCAGCTTGACCCCCGTGGCGGCGGCGTGGGGGACGCAGGCGGCGATTCCCTCGGTGATCTGTTTGCGCGCCTCGGGCAGCGGGATTTCCGGATCGGCGCCGCAGACGAGCACGACCTGGCCGGCGCCGATGGCGGCGGCTTCGTCGAGGCAACGGCGGTTTTCGTCGATGGCTTTCTGGCGCTCTTCGGCGGTCTTGCCGGTGAAGAAACCTCCGCGAACGAGGGAGACGGCGGTGAGGCCGTGGTCGTCGAGGAGTTTTTTCGATTCAGCGAGGGGGCGGCCATCCAGCCATTGGCGCCAGACGCCGACGCCGGGCACGCCGGCAGCCGCGAATTTCGCGCAGGCGGTGGGAAGATCCCACTGCTTGATGGTCATGGTGTGGATGGCGCAACGGTCGAGGTTTTCCATAGAATGCGTGAGTGGATGAGTGGAGGAAGGCAGGGGGGAGCCGCGAGGATCAGTAGCGTTTGTCCTTGCGCACGTGCAGGATCACGAGACGGGTGTCGGCGAGCGCTTCGTAGGTGTGCTCGAGAATGGCGTCGAACTGGATGCTCTCGCCGGCCGCGAGTTCACAGGTCTCGTGCGGAAGAAAGAGGCGGATGCGGCCTTCGAGCACCCAGCAGATTTCCGTGTCGTCGTGATGGATCTCCGGCCGGGTGATGGCCGCACCTTTCGGGGCGGTGCCGACATGGGCGGCGATGTTGGCGAAACGGATCTGCCGGAAGGAGAAGTCTCCCGACCGGTATTTCGTCTCCCCGACCCGGTGTGCGAGCGGGGATTCGGCCATGGCCAACAGGTCCGTCGCACTCATGCCGAAGGCGCGACCCAGTCGGAAGAGCGTATCGATCTCGGCTGATTGCTGGTTGCGCTCGAGTTTCGAGATCACCGCAACCGACACGCCCGATAACCTGGAGAGATCGGCGAGGGTCATCCCGTGCTGCTGCCGGAGATTGCGAAGCACGGAGAAGTCGAACTTGGGTTGCGGCTCACTCATTTTCGCTGAAGATAAAAAAAGGCCGTATTTTTATTTGCAACGAAAATATTCAATCGGGCCGCGAAAACAGGGGCACAGCCGGGTTCGGGGCAGGGGGGACGCTGTCTGCAACGCGCGCGGACGGGCCTGCGGCCGGCGCCGGTCTCCGGGCGGGCAACAGGATGGAATTTACCGCTTTACAACGGGAAACCCACTCGGTTTGGTCACCGTTTTTTCGCAAACCATGCAAAAGACCAAAAAGTCCGTGGCCAAGCGTTTCAAGATGACCGCGAAGGGGAAACTGGTCCGCCGTTCCCCCGGAGCTCGCCATCTTTTGGCCGGTAAGTCCCCCAAGCAGAAACGCCGTCTTGGGAAGGACAAGTTGGTTGCCGAGGGTCAGAAGGCGCAGCTTCTCAAGTGCCTGCCGACCGGCCTGAAGTAATCAGCTGAACGGAAAAAGCGCAGTCAGGCAGGTGCACCTGGCGACCTGCCGACTCTGAACAACAAGGACAAACAAACATGCCAAGAGCCACCAACTCACCAGCCTCCCGTCGCCGCCGCAAGCGGGTGTTGAACCAGGCGAAGGGATACTTCGGAAACAAATCGCGCCTGTTCCGCTACGCGAACGACGCCGTCAAGCACGCGCTGCAGCACGCCTACAAGGATCGCCGCCGCAAGAAGCGCACCTGGCGTGCCCTGTGGATCACCCGCATCAACATCGCGTGCCGGGCCAACGACATCTCCTACAGCCGCTTCATGGAGGGCCTCGCCGCCGCGGGCATCGAGCTGAACCGCAAGATTCTCGCCGACATCGCCGCGCGTGACGAAGCCGCCTTCACCCGGTTGGTCGAGCAGGCCCGCGAGGCGCTGAAGCAGAAGGCCGAGCAGGCCGCCTGAGGCAGCGATTGCCGCAAGGGACCGGTGTCCGGTCCGCCGAAGACGCACCTTTCCATGGGCCGGGCATAACGTCCGGCCCATTTTCTTTTTCAAAACCGTCCCCGCATTCCAGTTTCCGCCGATGCAAGAGAAGCTCAACGAGTTGATCAGCCGCGCCCGCGAAGAAGTCGCCGCGGTAAAAACCCGTCCTCAGTTCGAGGCGTTCAAGGCCGCGTATGTCGGTCCTCGCGGCAGTCTCACCGCCCTGATGAAAACGCTCGGGCAGCTCCCGAAGGAGGAGCGTCCGGCCGCGGGCCGTCTCATCAACGAGGCCAAGCAGCAGGTCCAGGCCATCCTCGACGAGGCGCTTGCCGCCATCGAACGCGCCGAGCTCGAGGCCCGGCTCGGTCCGCCCATCGACCCGACCCTGCCGACTCCGGATCCGCTGCCTGGCAACCGGCATCCGATCACGCTCGTGCGCGACGAGATTTGCCGGATCCTCGCCCGGCTCGGCTTCACGGTTCGCGAGGGGCCCGAAATCGAGACCGAATACTACTGCTTCGATGCGCTCTGCACGCCGGCCGAGCACCCGGCCCGCGACACACAGGACACCTACTACCTGCCCCGTGAAGTCCGCTTCGGCAACGTGTCGCGGAAAAATCCGGACGAGCGCTACCTGATGCGCACCCACACCAGCTCCGTGCAAATCCGCACGCTGCTGGCGGAAAAACCGCCGGTGCGGATCCTCTCGCCCGGACGCGTCTTCCGCCGCGATACGGCCGATGCCACGCACAGTGCGAACTTTCACCAGATCGAGGGCCTCGTCGTCGATCGCGGCATCACCGTCTGCGACCTCAAGGCGACGCTCGACTACCTCTTTCAGTCGCTGCTCGGCAAGGAGGCGCGGACGCGTTTTCGTCCGCACTACTTCGGCTACACCGAGCCGAGCTTCGAAGTCGATTTCTCGGCGGCTCACCTCAAGAAGCTCGGCCGGGAATGGGTCGAGATCATGGGCTGCGGCATGGTCGATCCTGCCGTGCTCGAGGAGGTCGGTCTCGATCCCGAGGAGTGGAGCGGCTTCGCCTTCGGCCTCGGCGTCGAGCGCATCGCCATGACGCTCTATGGTGTCGAGGATATCCGAAACTTCTATACCAACGACGTGCGTTTTCTGCGGCAGTTCGCCTGAGGAAGAAGGGGACTCTTTCGGGAATTCGCACGCGGCTTTGCATCGTCTTTTCATCACGCGCGACTCACCACCTGCCTGATCATGAAAATTTCTCTCAATTGGTTGCGGCGCTATATCGATCTCGAGGCATCCGTCGACGAGATCCAGCGGGGCCTGACACTGCTCGGTTTCGAAGTCGAGGGCATCCAGCAAACCGGCCTCAGCGAGATGCCGGGGCTGGTCATCGGCGAAATTCTCACCCGCGAGAAGCATCCGAATGCCGACCGCCTGTCGGTCTGCTCCGTGCGCATCGATGCGAGCGGCGAACCGCAGCAGATCGTCTGCGGCGCTCCAAACTGCGATGCGGGCTGCAAGGTCGTCGTCGCCACGCCGGGTTGCGTGCTCCCCGGGAATTTCAAAATCAAGAAGTCCCGGATCCGCGGCGTCGAATCCAACGGCATGATGTGTTCGGCCCGCGAGCTCGGCCTCGGGGACGACCACGACGGGATCATCACGCTCGACACCGGTGCCCTACCGGGAACACCGGCACATGAAGTGCTCGGTGACGGCGACGTGATCTTCGACATCGAGGTCACGCCGAATCGCCCCGACGCGCTCTCCCATCTCGGCATCGCCCGGGAGCTGGCGGCATGGTTCGATCGGCCGCTCCAATATCCGCACACCCACTTCGAGGCGCCGGCGGAAGACCTCGCCGAGGCCGGCCATCGGCTGCTGGAGGACGTCGCGGTTCTCGCCGACGAGGCCTGCCCGCTCTATACCGCCCACGTCATCGAGGGCGTGAAGATCGCTCCGAGCCCTCGGTGGCTGCAGGAGCATCTCACCGCGATCGGATTGCGTCCGATCAACAACGTCGTCGATATCACCAACTTCGTCCTGCACGAGACCGGGCAGCCGCTTCACGCCTTCGACGCGGCGAAGATCCGGGGCCGTCGGCTCATCATCCGGCATGCCGAAAACGGGGAGAAAATCGTCACGCTCGACGACAAGGAGCGCACGCTCTCGCGCAATGACCTGGTCATCGCGGACGCCGAGCGCGCCCTCGTCGTCGCGGGCATCATGGGAGGCGCCGATGCCGAGGTGGATGACACCACCGTCGACCTCGTTCTCGAGGCAGCCTATTTCAAGCCGATCGGCGTGCGCCGAACCTCGCGGGCCCTCGGCCTGTCCAGCGACAGCTCCTACCGCTTCGAGCGCGGCGTCGATCCCCGGGGCGTTCTTCCCGCCGCGCGCCGTGCCATCGACCTGATCCTCGAAATCGCGGGAGGCCGGGTGCTGGGGCCGGTCCATATCGTGGGCAGCGAGCCGGTCTGGGAGCGCGAGATCCGGCTCTCCCCGGATTTCGTGCGGGAGCGGCTCGGCTTTGCGATTGCCGATGAGGAGCAGCAGGCGCTGCTCGGCCGTCTCGAACTCGACGCGAGCCGGGTGGAGGAGGACGACGATGGCCGCAAGACCTTTGTTGTTTCCATCCCGAGCTGGCGCAGTGATCTCGATCGGCCGATCGACCTCGTCGAAGAGATCCTGCGCGTCTATGGCACCGACCGGATTCCCGCCACGCGGCCGGTCGCCGGTGCCGTTGTTTCGGAGGATGATCCGATTGCTCGATACATCCGTTCCGCAAATACGGCGCTCGTCGGCAAGGGCTTCCTCGAAGTGATGAACTACACGCTGCGCTCTGCCGAGGAGATCGCGACCTGGAGCACGGCCGCGGCGTGCGAAGAGCTGAAGATCGAGAACCCCCTCGCCGAGGATCAATCCCACCTGCGCGTTTCGCTCGTGCCGGGCCTTCTCGATACGATCCGCTTCAACCAGGCGCACGGAAACCTCGATGGGCTTTTCTTCGAGACGGGCCGCACGTTCCGGGAAGAGGGCGGGGAAATCTACGAAATGGTTTCGGTGGCCTTCGCTATCGCCCAGCCGGAGGATGCCGCGGCGTGGAAGCGTCGCGAGGCCCCGGACTTCTATTATGCCAAGCGCCTCGTTCTCGAGCTCGCTGCACTCGCGGGCATGAACATCCGCGACGATCAGTTTCGCCTCGTCGACGGCGACGGCCCGTGGCAGGCGGGCCACGCGGCGACGGTGGATGGCGGCAAGGCCGGTTACGAAGCGGCGCTCGGTCTCGTCGATCTGGCTCTGACGCGGCGCCTTGATATCGACGGTCCGGTGCTCGCCGGTTCATTCAGCATCCTGCCGGAGCGTTTGCGCGGTGGGTCGCGCATCCCGCGCAGCCGTCCCGTCAGCGCTTTCCCGGCGGCCAGCCGTGATCTCGCGCTCGTCTGCGATGAAGCCACGCCGGCAGCCACGGTGCACAATGCCCTCGCCCGGGCCGTCCGCAAGGCCGTCAACAACGCCTTCGACATCGAGGCGATCCGGCTCTTCGACGTCTATCGGGGCAAGGGAGTCGAGGAAGGCCGCAAGAGCCTCGCTTTTACGATGACCTTCCGGGCCGCCGACCGCACCCTCAAGGACGAGGAAGTCGCCAGGGTCTTCGAGGCTGTCCAGGCCGCGATGGAGGCCGCCGGCTTCCCGGTGCGGCGTTGAGCGGCCCGCCGCGGCATCCAGTTTGCTGATATACTCACCGAAATTCGACGATCGCTCACCATTCTTTTGTCATGCCGGAAACCAGACAGATTGATATCGACTACGTGGCACGGCTCGCGCGGCTCGCCCTGACGGACGAGGAAAAGGCGCTCTTCAGCCGCCAGCTCGCGGATGTCCTTCACTACGTGGAGAAGCTCAACGAGGTCGACGTGGACGGGGTCGAGCCGTCGGCGCATGCCTTCGAGGTCGTCAACGTCTGGCAGGACGATGTGCCCGCGCGGCCGCTCCCGACGGAGGCGGCCCTGCAGAACGCTCCGGCTGTGCGGGACAACATGTTTGTCGTTCCCAAAGTCGTCGACGAGGCCTGATCTTCCGCGCGCGAACCGACCGGCACCCATGAGCAACGAACTTTGTTTTTCCAGTGTCACGGAACTTTCGGCACGCCTCGCCGACGGCGAGGTGACCTCCGTGGAGATCACCCGGGCACTCATCGAGCGGACCGAATCGGTCGAGCCGCGGGTGCGCGCCTTCACCCATCGGGATGCGGAGCGTGCCCTGGCCCAGGCGAAGGCGGCTGATGAACGCCGTGCCGCGGGCGAGGCCCGCGGACCGCTCGATGGGATCCCCATCAGCGTCAAAGACGTCCTGGCCAGTGCCGGCGAGCCGCTCACCTGCAGCAGCCGGATGCTGGAGAACTTCGTCTCGCCCTACGATTCGACGGTGATCGAGCGGCTCAAGCGGGCCGGCGTCGTCCTGTGGGGCCGGCTGAACATGGACGAGTTTGCCATGGGATCGTCGACGGAAAACTCCGCCTTTCATCCGACGGCAAACCCCTGGGATCTCGAGCGTATTCCCGGCGGCAGCAGTGGTGGCAGCGCGGCGGCGCTGGCGGCCGGAGAGGCGGTGGCGACGATCGGCAGCGACACCGGCGGATCGGTTCGCCAGCCGGCGGCGCTGTGTGGCGTGGTGGGGCTCAAGCCGACCTACGGCCGGGTCTCGCGCTACGGCCTCGTCGCCTATGCCTCGTCACTCGATCAGGTCGGGCCGCTGGGGCGCTGCGTGGACGATGTCGCTGTGCTGCTGGGGGCCATCGCCGGGCACGATCCACGCGATTCGACCAGTGTCGACGTCGCCGTGCCGAACTTCGCGGCCGAGGCCAGGGAGAAGCGGGGCCCGTGGCGTCTCGGGCTGCCGAAGGAGTATTTCGGCGATGGCCTCGATCCCGAAGTGCGCGCCGCCGTCGAGAAAGCCGTCGATTTCTACCGGGAGCAGGGATGTGAGATTTGTGAGGTCTCGCTGCCGCGCACCGAGTATGCGGTGGCGACCTACTATATCGTCGCCACGGCGGAGGCATCCTCGAATCTCGCCCGCTACGATGGTGTCCGCTACGGGCATCGCAGCGAGAAGGCGAGTGACGCCATCGATCTCTATTTTCACTCCCGCGCCGAGGGTTTCGGGCAGGAAGTCAAGCGTCGCATCATTCTGGGCACATACGTGTTGAGCAGCGGCTACTATGATGCCTATTACCTGCGCGCCCAGAAGGTCCGCACGCTGATTCGGGAGGATTTCAATCGTGCCTTCGAGCAGGTCGATGCGCTGCTCACGCCGACCTCTCCGGTGCCTGCCTTCCGGCGCGGCGAGCGCACGAATGATCCGCTGGCGATGTATCTGGCGGACATCTACACCATCAGCGCCAACCTCGCCGGGATCCCCGGCGTGTCCATCCCGTGCGGCTTCACGGCGAGTGGCCTGCCGATCGGATTGCAGGTCCTCGGCAAACCCTTCGACGAGAGCGGAGTTCTCGCCATCGCCAGGACCTACGAACAGACCCACGACTGGCACACCCGCCACCCGGAGCTGTAAGCTCATGCAGGCGAATCAGAAATCCCTCCGCAGCCTCGTCACCAGCACCCGGGCCTTCCGCCGGCCGGCATATCGGGGCGGACGGTCTGTCGCCTTGTCTCTGCGATCGGGCGTCTCATCTTCTCGCGCGGTTTCCCGCAACATCTCGAACTGAAAAAACGCTGTGTCCTCCGTGGTTTCCAACAACATTTCCGGCGAATACGAAGCCGTCATCGGGCTCGAAGTGCACGTGCAGATCCGCACGCGTTCGAAGATGTTTACGCGTGTGCCGACCGGGTTTGGCGAGCCGCCGAACACGCTCGTCGATCCGGTGGTGCTCGGACTGCCGGGCGCGCTGCCGGTGATGAACAAGGCCGCGCTCGATGCCATCATCCTCACCGGGCTCATGTTCGAGTGCGACATCGCGCCCGTCTGCAAGTGGGACCGGAAGAACTACTTCTATCCCGACAGCCCCAAGAACTACCAGATCTCGCAATACGACATGCCGATCTGCGCGAACGGGCGCGTCGAGATCGAGCTGCCCGGGCCCTCGCGCAACGTTATGGGACCGCACCGCCACGTGCGGCTCACGCGCATCCATCTCGAGGAGGATGTCGGCAAGCTCAACCACTTCGCCAACGACAGCCTGGTGGATCTCAACCGCGCGGGGACTCCGCTCGTGGAGATCGTCACCGAGCCGGACATGCACACCGCCGACGAGGTGTTCGCCTTTCTCACGGCACTGCGCCAGGCGATGGTTGCGGCGGGCATCTCCGACTGCGACATGGAGAAGGGGCAGATGCGCTGTGACGCCAACATCAGCGTGCGGCCGGTTGGCCAGCAGACCCTGGGGACAAAGGTGGAGCTGAAAAATCTCAACTCCATCAGCGGTGTTCGCAATGGAGTCGACTACGAGATCCGCCGGCAGATCGCCGCCTTGCAGCGGGGGGAAACCATCGTGCAGGAGACGCGGCGGTTCGACATGGAGGCGCTGATCTCCACGCCCATGCGCACCAAGGAGGAGGCGCACGATTACCGCTACTTTCCGGATCCGGACCTGATGCCGGTGCGCGTCGACCAGGCCTGGCTCGATCGTCTCCGCGCCCGGGTGCCGGAGCTGGCTTTCGACAAACAGCGGCGCTTTTTCGAGCAATACAAGCTCCCGTATACGATCACCTCGGTTCTCGTGCCGGACCGCGCGCTCAGCGATTGGTTCGAGGCCGCCGTTGACGGCCATGTCGAGCGGGCGCAGGCCATTGCCAACTGGATCGTCAACGACCTGCTTCGCGAGCTGGCGGCCACGGGGCAGACGCTTGCCGATTGCCGTATCCAGCCGTCGCATATCGCCGGGCTCGTGGAAGCGCAGGAGTCCGGTGTGATCTCCAGCAAGATCGCCCGCGAGGTATTTGCCGAGATGTTCCAGACCGGCGAGAGCGCGGCCGAGGTGATCGAGCGCAAGGGCCTGCGGCAGACTTCGGATACGGCCGAGCTGGAGAAGTGGTGCGCCGAGGCGATCGCCGGCAAGCCGCAATCGGTGGCCGATTTCAAGGCTGGCAACGAGAAGGCCATCAACGCGTTCAAGGGGCCGGTCATGAAGGCGAGCCGCGGCAAGGCGAACCCGAAACTCGTCGACGAGATCCTCCGGCGGATGCTCGCCGAGATGTAGGCGCCCTGCGAGAGAGGGACGGCGGGCGGGAAA
>RFJS01000243.1 GCA_003694825.1 Verrucomicrobiota bacterium
ATCGCGCGATCTCGGCATCGAGACGGGCGCACTCGCGCAGGGCCTCGGCCCGGGCCGCCCGCCTCTCCACCTCGGCCAAGACCTCGAAACGACCAGTGCGCCGGGCCGCTTCCAGCGCCGAAAAGGTATCGATCCAGCCCTGGTAAAGCGAGTAGAGGGACGCGCGCGGCTGTCGGCCCAGGGCCAGGGCCTCGGCGAAGGCGTCCCGATGCGGCTCGAGATCCGCCGGCGCCGACACAGCGATCCTTCCCCCGTCGAGCACGGTTCTACCCGTTTCCCCCTGAGACCAGCGCAGGTGGGCCAGGGAGAGGATCACGCCATCGGCTTCCACCACCGCAAACACCGGGTAGGGCACGGCCCGGTGGAGCAGCTCCGCCAGGCGATCCGCCTTCGCGCCGGGCCGCAGGATCAACCGCAGCACGGCGATCTCCAGATACTCGCGCACCTCATCCCGATAGGCGGCCACCCCCACAGTGGCGGGCTTGAGCACCGCCACCCACTGGATCTGCTCGACGCCCTCGTTGATCCGGCGCTTGTCCGCGGCGGTAGCCGCGCCGTGCTCCACCAGCAGCGTCTTCGGCACCCGCCGATTAACCTGGGTGCCCGTCGGAAGATCCAGGGCGGCGATCACCTCGTCTGCCGTCATCTGCCCGCCTCCGGCAGGACAACGAGAAAGGCCATGACCTCGAAGTCGTCGATCCCCGCGAATTCCCCGGCCAGGGCATGGGTGCCGCCCGGAGAGAAGAGGCTGACCACCGCGCGCTCCTCATTCTTGCCGACCACCGAAGCCACCGCCGCGGCGAGCAGCTTCTGGGCGTGTCGCATGTCTTCACCTCCTTTCGTGGCCCGGTCAAAGCGGGCGCAGGCTCCGGCATCAGGGATGTCGCGCCCGAGACAGACCCGCTTCAACTGATCGAGAATCTGTTTGGCCTGCGTGTAGGGCAAAAGCACGGTGCCGTCATCGCTCACGTGAACGAGATAGTGCGGCGCGAGCGGGTAACCGCTGTCTGCGGTCCCCCGGGCCGCCTTGCTCTCATCCCGCAGGCAGAAAATGAACCCGGGCGGAACATCCACCGCAGTGGTCGTCGTGACGGCGAAAGTGCCCAATGGCAACGACTCCAGGAGGCCGGGATGGGCCTTGCGAAAGTCGGCGAGGTCGATGCGGAAATCGGCCAGCGTCAGGTCGGTGATGGAAACGCCGGTGGAAAGATCCTCGAGGTCGATCACGGCGTCCTGAAGCTTGAGGAGCTGCTTGCGCCGATACTCGAGGTCGTTCATCTGGTCGCCGGAGGGCTGCTCGATCAGGTTCTCCTCACCAGTGGCCGAGATGTCCAGCAGCACCATGCGGCCGCTCACGCGCTGTTCCAGGTTGATGTATTCCTCGAGCTCCATGTTAGGCCAGAAATTGACGAGCTGGATGCGATCGTTCGGCGAGCCAATACGATCGATGCGCCCGAACCGCTGGATAATCCGCACCGGGTTCCAGTGGATGTCGTAGTTGACCAGCCAGTCGCAATCCTGGAGGTTCTGGCCCTCGGAGATGCAGTCGGTGGCGATGAGGAGGTCGATTTCGCCTTCGCTGGCGAGGTCCTTGGGCCGCTCCTTGGAGATGGGGGCAAAGGCGGTGAGCACCGAGGCGAGGTCGCGCCGCAGCCCGGGAAGCGTGGTCTGATTGCTTCCCGTACCCGTGACGAGGGCACTATCCAGCCCCAAGCTCGACTTGGCCCAAGGGGCGAGTTGCTCGTAGAGATAGCGGGCTGTGTCCGCGAAGGCCGTAAAAACGAGGACCTTGCGGTTGTTGCCGTTGATCGGATTCCGGCACTTGTTCTCGATCACCTGCTTGAGCGCCGCCAGCTTGGCGTCGCGCTCCGGACCGATCTCACGGGCGGCCGCGAGCATGTTTCGCAAGCGATTGCGGTCCTCAATGAGGTCCTGTCTCCATCGCACCAAATCCACATCCTGGAGAAGCACCTTCACCTTGCGACCGACCAGCAGGCTTTCGAAGGCCGGGTCCTCGATGTCGATGTCTTCGATGTCGATCTCTTCGAGAGCCTCCTCCTGGGCCTCGATCCGAGCGAGGGTCGCCTCCACGTCGCGGAGCTGCCGTTCGACGGTGAGGCCGAAGGAGACCACCGAGCTTTCCATCCTCTTGAGCACGTTCACGCGCAGCAGATGGATGAGGCTCTCCTCTCGGTCCACCTGACGGAAGAAGCCGGTGCCGCCTTTCACTTCGGTGCTGTATTTCTTGTCGTACGCCTCCTGCTTGTGGGGCAACACATAGCGGAGAGGCGCATAGGCAGCGAGGTTGAGACGACGGATCTCCAGGTTGATCTCTCGAATCGGCGGAAAGCCGCCCGCGAGATCCACGTCGGCCTTGAGGTTGATTGGCTTGAGGCGCTCGGGAAACCGGCCAGTCTCGGCGAGACCATAATACTTTTCGATGTGCTTGCGCGACCGCGCGATGGTGAGCAGGTCCAGTAGAGTGAAGTAGTCGAAGCCCAACATCTCGACCAGGCGCTCTGGGGTCCGCTCCGGCTCCGGAAGATCCTGCCATCGGTTGAACTGTTTCTGGGCAAGTCGAGTCGTGGCGTCGATGCTGCTGATTCCGTGCTCCAGAAGCGCGGCGTCGTCCCCTTCGGTAGCGAACACGATCTGGTTGCGCAGGTCCGCCATCCGATTGTTGACCGGAGTGGCGGTGAGCATCAGGACCCGAGTCTTCACGCCCTCGCGAATGATCTTCCGCATCAATCGGTCGTAGCGAGTCTCACCGCCCTTCTGCGGGGTGCGCTTGTTGCGGAAATTGTGCGACTCGTCGATGACCACCAGGTCGTAGTTACCCCAGTTGATGTGGGCGAGATCGATATCGCCCGAGAGCCCGCCGTCACGGGAGAGATCCGTGTGATTCAGGACATCATAATTAAAGCGGTCCGCAGCCAGGATGTTACGCCGATCGTTGGCCCGGTAGAGCGTCCAGTTGTCACGCAGCCGTTTGGGACACAGCACCAGGACCCGGTCGTTCCGGAGCTCGTGGTACTTGATGATGGCCAGCGCCTCGAACGTCTTTCCGAGGCCTACGCTGTCGGCAATGATACAGCCACCGAAGCGATTGAGCTTGTCGATGGCGCCAACAACCCCATCGCGCTGAAACTTGTAGAGCTTCCTCCAGACGACCGTGTCGCGAATCCCCGTAGCGGACTTGATGACTTTTTCTTCATCCAGCTCATCCCCTCGGCCCGAGAACACATGGTGCAGGATCAGCGCGTAAACGAGGTACGGATCACGGTGTTCGGCCAGCTCGCACAGGCTGGCGATCAATTTCTGCTTTGCCGTCACCCCGTGCGGAAGCACGTTCCACTGTTCCTCCCACCACTGGCTCAATCGCGTGGCTTCGTCGGGTGTCTCGGATGCCTGGATCAGACTGATCGGATTGCCGGGCGCAACGCCAAGACCATCCGTGCTGAAGGACAGCGAACCGAACAAAGCTTGAATCGGATCGCCGTTGGAACGGCGGATGACAAACGCACCCTGAGGAATCGGCCCCAACGCCCGTCGAACGTCGACCTGGCCCTCGATCCACTGAAGAAGACGCATGGCGAGCCAGCGCACTTGCAGGCGATTCCGTGCTGATCGGTCCGCAGCCGATCCAAGCAATGCGAGATCCGATCCTTCAGGCGGCAGGATAAGACGACAACCGCCCAAGCCCTGCACCTCGCACTGGATTTCTGCGAAGGCAAACAGGGATAACGCCGGCGTGAGCATATCGAGCCGATGACCGAGCTCGAGAGTCGGCCGGATCAGGTCGATAACGCGGTCGGTGCCGGAATTCCCTACGAATCTCATGTGTGGGCTACACGGTCGTCGTATTTCGCCCCCTTCCCGGCGAAAAGACCGATGCCGATCCGGGTTCGGCGTCTTTCGAGCCCCGTGAGGAATCGACGAAAAATTGAACTGATGACGCAACCAGCCGCAACAATGGCCGCAGCCATGTTGTCGCGCAGCGCGTCGGCCATTTGCCAGAGCTGGGCCTCGTAGCCGACGGTGGCGGAGGTGGCGTCCGACTTGCTCGTGCTCTTCTTTCGCTTGGCCATGGGTTCCTTGTCTAATCGATTGGGAGCGGCCTGGGCCACTTGTCGTCCGGGAGTGTATTTCTCAGCCTGCCGGGTGCAAGCACGGGCCTCGCGCAAGTGTGTTTTTCTGGAAACCGGGCGCGGCGGGTGCGGGATACGGTTGCTGTTGACGCTCGAGGCCGGCGCAGGGACCGGGAACAGCGCGCTATTGTGATCGGATCGAATCATGTAACGGGGCGCTCAAGAAATTCCGGCTACCCATTGTTTCAATTCGCCGGAGTGGATCAGGCAGCGTGGAGACCGCGGGCAACAACGCATGAGTGGGAATGGGCCAATGCTCCGGTGAAAAGAGAC
>RFJS01000244.1 GCA_003694825.1 Verrucomicrobiota bacterium
CCGGAGGCCCGGCACTGGCATCTCGGTCCGGTGGCGGTGGAGCCGCGGCGCCAGGGGCAGGGGATCGGTTCGGCGTTGATGGAGATGGCGATGGCGCTGATCACGGCCCGCCGGGAACCGGCCTTTCTCGCCACCGATCAGGCGGCCTGTGTGCCATTTTTCGCGCGCTACGGATTTCGCGATTTGCTGCAGGCGGCCATCCTTGGCGTGCCGCATCGGTTTCTCCTGCGGCCACCGGGGTGAGCGGAGCTGCGGGCGCGCGCGTCAGCGCCGGCGTGTCGGGTCCGTCCCGCTGGAGTCGATTGGCGGCTGAAGAAAGTCGGGGCGCGTGCGGACACGCGCCCCGGGGAAAATCTCGCCCAATGACGGAGAGGGCTCAGCCCAGTGCCGCGAGGGCGCTGTCGAGGGCGGCGGGATCCTTGCCCCCGCCCATGGCGAAGTCGGGCTTGCCCCCGCCTTTGCCCCCGAGCTTGCCGCAGACCTCGGAGACGATTTTGCCCGCGGCCGCGCCCTGCGCGATGGCCTGCGGGGAGCAGAAGGCGACGACGGTGACCTTCGCGCCGAAGACCGCGCCGAGCACGACCACGCCTTCGCCGAGTTTGCCCATGACCTGGGCGCCGAGGGTGCGCAGGGCGTTGGGGTTGGCGGCCTCGACGCGCGCGACCACGCGCTTGAGTCCGTCGCGTTCGGTGGCGCGGCTGACGAGCTGATCGGCGAGGCCGGCCTCGGCGCGCTTCTGGAAGGCGGCGAGCTGCTTTTCGAGTTCGGCGCGCTGGGCGAGGAGGGCATCGAGCTTTTTCGCGACGTCGGCGGGCCCGGCGGAAAGGCGGGCGCCGACCTCGGCGAGCGCGGCTTCGCGGCGCGCGATGAAGTCGAGCGCGGAGGTGCCGGCCACCGCTTCGATGCGGCGCGTGCCGGCGGCGATGGCGGATTCGGCGACGATCTTGACCGGGCCGATCTCGCCTGTGGTGGAGACGTGGGTACCGCCGCAGAGCTCGCGGCTGTAGCCGCCGATGTCGACGACGCGGACGATGCGGCCGTATTTTTCGCCGAAGAAGGCGAGCGTGCCTTCGGGGCGCTTGTCGAATTCGGTCTCGTAGGCTTCGACGCGGGCGTTGTCGATGACGCGTTCGTTGACGAGGCGCTCGATGGTACGGAGCTGCTCAGGCTGGACCTGCTCGAAGTGCGAGAAGTCGAAGCGCAGACGCTCGGGGGTTTTGGAGGCGCCGGCCTGGCGGACGTGGGTGCCGAGCACTTCGCGCAGGGCCCAGTGGATGAGGTGAGTGGCGGAATGGTGGCGGCTGATGGCGCGGCGGCGCTCGCGATCGACGGCGAGGCGGGCGGTCGCACCCGCTTCGAGATCGGCGGGGAGGTCGCCGTCGAGCTTGTGGAGGAAGCGGCCCGCGGCATCCTTGATCGTATCCACGATCCGGAGTGTGGTGTCACCGATCGTCACCGTGCCGGTGTCACCGGCCTGGCCGCCCATTTCGGCGTAGAAGGGGGACCGGTCGAAGACGAGGAAGTGCCCGTCGTCGGTCCGGACGACATCGGTGAGAACGGCTTCCGCCTCGAGGTCGGTGTAGCCGATGAAGCGGGTGGGTTCGGCGTCGCCGGGGGTGTCCTCCTCGCCGGCGACGGAGATCACCTCCTTCTTCCGGGCGGCGCGGGCGCGGGCGCGCTGTTTCTCCATCTCGGCCTCGAAGCCGGCCACGTCCACCGTCATGCCGCGCTCGGCGGCAAGCAATTGGGTCATGTCGAGCGGGAAGCCGTAGGTATCGTAGAGCTCGAAGGCGACTTCGCCGGGGACGGTATCGGAATTCTCGATTCTGGATTTGAAGAGCTGGAGGCCGCGGTCGAGGGTGCGGCCGAAGCTCTCCTCTTCACTGCGGATCACGCGCTGGATGATCGTCTGTTGTTCGCGCAGTTCGGGGAAGACGTCGCCGAGGGAGGCGACGACGGCGGGGACGAGCTGTTCGAAGAAGCCGGTCTCGAGCTGAAGGTCCTTGCGGCCGTAGAGGATGCCGCGGCGCAGGATGCGGCGGATGACGTAGTTGCGGCCGTCGTTGCCGGGGAGGATGCCGTCGGCGATGGCGCAGCTGACGGCGCGGGCGTGATCGGCGATGACGCGGAAGGCGACATCGGTGCGCTCCTGCTCGGAGATGCCTTCACGCTTTGCCGGGACGGTGCCGCGATAGGTGTGTCCCGAGAGTTTGGAGACGACCTCGAAGAGGGTGGTGAAGACGTCGGCGTCGTAGTTGGAGGGGTCGCGGGTGAAGTCCGTGAAGCCCTTCGTCCCGGCATGGATGCCGGCGACGCGTTCGAAACCCATGCCGGTGTCGACGTGGCGGGCGGGGAGGGCGGTGAAGGAGCCGTCTTCGCCGGCGTTGAACTGGATGAAGACGTGGTTCCAGATCTCGATGCAGCGGGGCGAGTCCTTGTTGACGAGGGCCCGGCCGGCCTGTTCGTCGTCGTCGGGGAGGAGGTTGAAGTGGATTTCGGAGCACGGGCCGCAGGGGCCGGTGTCGCCCATCATCCAGAAGTTGTCCTTCTTGCCGCCGTGGACGATGTGGACGGCGGGGTCGAGACCCTCGCGGCGGAAGATTTCGGCCCAGACATCGTAGGCTTCCTGGTCGAATTCAGCGGGATCGCCCTGGGCTTTGTCGGGGGCGTAGACCGTGGCGAAGAGGCGTTTAGGCGGGATGCCCCAGATCCGGGTGAGCAGCTCCCAGCCCCAGGTGAGCGACTCTTTCTTGAAGTAGTCGCCGAAAGACCAGTTGCCGAGCATTTCGAAGAACGTGTGGTGGTAGGTGTCCCAGCCGACGTCCTCGAGGTCGTTGTGTTTGCCGCCGGCGCGGATGCACTTTTGCGTGTCGGCCGCGCGGGTGTTGGATCCGGAGATGGCACCGGCCCAGGAAGCAACGTCGGGCTGCCGCTCGTTGAGGAAGATGGGCACGAACTGATTCATGCCCGCGTTGGTGAAGAGCAGTCCGGGCGAGTCGGGCAGCAGCGAGGAGGACGGCACGATGGTGTGGTCGCGCTCCTTGAAGAAATCGAGGAAGGACTGGCGGATCTCAGCAGAGGTCATGGATGGGAAATAGGTGGTGATTCACCACAAAGGCACAAAGTTCGCAAAGATTCTGATACATCTACAGGATGATGCGTTTGATGCCTTGTTTCAGAACTGGAACGTTGAAGTTGATCAGTAGCGCAAGTTTGTGCCTTGTGAGGCGGAGATAGGTCAAAACCTGGGCGATGTGGATGGCGTCGAGACGTTCGACCGATTTCAGTTCGAGGATCAGTGCGCCGCCCACGAGAAAATCGATACGATAAGCAACATCAACCTGTTGCCCCCGATATTCGAAAGGGATTGGCACTTCCCGTTTGAAGGGAATTTCACGATGGGCAAGTTCGATGCCGAGGCAGGATTGATAGGCCGACTCGAGCAGCCCGGGACCAAGCGTACGGTGGACCTCGATCGCCGCGCCGATAGCTGCATTGCCCAACTCCTCAATGTCCACTTGGTGTCCTTCGTGTCTTCGTGGTGATACTTCACGGTCAGAGATGCGCGATGATGGCGTCGGCCATTTCTTTGGTGCTCACGGCGGGACGGCCGAAGGCGATGTCGCCGGTGCGCACGCCGCTCTCGACGGCGGTGCGGACAGCGGCGGCGATGCGGTCGGCGAGTGTGTCGAGGCCGAAGCTGTAGCGCAGCATCATGGCGGCGGAGAGGATCTGGGCGCAGGGATTGGCGACGCCCTTGCCGGCGATGTCCGGAGCGGTGCCCCCGGCGGGCTCGTAGAGGCCGAAGGGTTTGCCGTGGCTGTTCGTGCCGGTGCCGAGGGAGGCGCTGCTCATCATGCCGAGCGAGCCGCAGATCACGGCCATCTCGTCGGAGAGGATGTCGCCGAACATGTTTTCGGTGAAGAGGACGTCGAACTGGTTGGGGTCGCGCGCGAGCTGCATGGCGGCGTTGTCCACATACATGTGGGTCAGCTCGATGTCCGGGTGGTTTTTGGCGAAGTATTCGGTGACCGTCTTGCGCCAGAGCACGGAGGTTTCGAGGACGTTGGCCTTGTCCACCGAGCAGACGCGGCGGCTGCGTCCTTTCGCGGTGACGGCGGCGACCTCGGCGATGCGCTCGATCTCACTGGTTTTGTAGACCATCGTGTCGATGGCCTGCTGTTCGCCGTTGTCGAGGGTGGTGGTGGCCTTGGGCTGGCCGAAGTAGATGCCGCCGGTCAGTTCGCGGATGCAGACGATGTCGATGCCCTCGGGGATGCGCTCGGCCTTGAGCGGGGAGGCGTCGACGAGATCCTTGTAGAGGAGGCCGGGGCGGATGTTGGCGAAGAGGTTGAAGGCTTTGCGCAGGGGCAGGAGGGCGGCGCGCTCGGGTTGTTCTTTCGGGGGAAGGTTTTCCCATTTCGGGCCGCCGACGGAGCCGAAGAGGATGGCGTCGCTGCGGCGGCAGAGTTCGAGGGTCGTGTCGGGAAGGGCCTTGCCGTGGTTGTCGATGCCGGCACCGCCGACGTCGGCGATGGTGTAGTCGAGCTCGAGCCCCTCCTTTTGGGCCACATGCTCGAGCACGCGCAGGGTCTCGGTCATGACCTCGGGGCCGATGTAGTCTCCGGGAAGAACGGCAAAGGTGAGTTTCGACATAAGCTGACCACTGAAGCGGGTGTGCCGGGCGGTGAAAAGCGAGAATTGGCGCGGGGACCGCCGCGCCCGGGAAACGATGGCGCGCCGAGGGGCATGCTTCCGGTTTGCGCCCGCGGGTGGAAACCCCGACAACCTCGGGCATGCGAATCCACGTGCTGCCGTCCGGTCCGATCGAGACCAATGCCTATCTGCTCACCGACGCCCGGCGGGGCGAGGCGGTGCTGATCGACGCGCCCCATGATGTGTGGGCTTCGGTGGAGCCGATCCTGGAGGCCGAGGGGTGCCGTCTGATCGCGCTGCTGATCACGCACGGACACTGGGACCACATCGGCGACGCGGCCCGGGTGCAGGCCGCGGGCGTGCCGGTCTACGCGCATGCGGCGGACCGGCCGCTGATCGAGACCCCGGAGACCATGGCGATGTTTCTGCTGCCGGGCTACGAAGTGGCGCCGACGCGGATCGATCACTTCGTCGAACAGGGGCAGGCGCTGGAGCTGTTGGGAAAGACCTTCGAGGTGCGCCACGTGCCGGGGCATTGTCCGGGCAACGTGCTGTTTTACCTCGCGCCGGAGGCGACAGCCTTCGTCGGCGACGCGCTCTTTGCCGGCAGCGTCGGCCGCACCGATCTGCCGGGCGGCGATTTCAACGAGCTGGCCCGGTCGATCCGCACGCAGATCTACACCCTGCCGCCGGATACCAAAGTGCTGCCGGGACACGGCCCGGCGACGGACGTCTACACCGAGATGCGCTCCAACCCCTTCGTGCCGGCCTGAAACGATCATGAACCCGGAGCGACGCGATGCGATCATGCGCCGGTGCCTGGAGCTGGCGCGGCAGGGGTGGGGGCGCACGCACCCGAACCCGATGGTCGGAGCGGCCATCGTCGAGGATGGGGAGATCGTGGCCGAGGGGTTTCACGCCGCGGCCGGCGAGGCGCACGCGGAGGTGGCCGCCCTGTGCGCGCTGGGAAGGAAGCCCCGGCCCGGTGCCCGGCTTTTCGTGAC
>RFJS01000245.1 GCA_003694825.1 Verrucomicrobiota bacterium
CCGGCAATTGACCCGCGGATACGGAAATTCGGATTTGCCCGCGGCCATGATCCGCGAACTCATGGGAGGCACACCGCCCCGTCGCAACCATGGCCGATCCCGCCTCCCATCCGCACCGCACCCCTGATCCCGGCACCGCCGACGAACTCTTCGCCGGCATCCACTGGCACCAGCGCTGGGAAATCGCCCCCGGCCTCTTCACCCCGGGCCGCAACCCCGTCGCCCCGATCTGCGACGCCGCCGGGCTGCCCGCGCGCCTCGACGGCCTGCGCGTGCTCGACGTCGGCGCGTGGAATGGCTGCTTCAGCTTCGAGTGCGAACGCCGCGGCGCGGCCGAAGTCGTCGCCCTCTAGCTCGAAAACCCAGACGAAAGCGGCTTCAACCGCCTCAAAGCCTTCCTCGGCTCCCGCGTCGTCTATCGCCAGGGGTCGGTCTACGAACTCACGCCCTAACGCTTCGGCCGTTTCGACCTCATCCTCTTCTTCGGCGTCCTCTACCACCTGCGCTACCCTCTCCTTGCCGTCGACCGCCTCCGCACCGTGTCCCGCGGCACCGTGCTCATCGAAACCCACGTGGCCCGCTCCCGCCGCCTCCTGCGCGGCCGCCGCTCGGTGCTCGCCCGTCTCCTGATGCTCGAGCGGCTCTTCGCCAACACGCCGATCTGGCGCCAATACCGCGAATACGAACTGCACCCCGAAGACCGCAGCAACTGGTTTGGCCCCAATATCCAGGCCGTCATCGAGGCCTTCGAGTCCGGGGGCTTCGCCACCACCCACCTCAAGAGCTGGGGCGAGCGCGCCACCTTTCGCGCCGAACTGCGCCCCGAACTGCTCGCCCGCCTCGCCGAGGGCTCCTACGAGGGACTCGCCGATCACGGGCTCGACCTGCTCGGCCTCCAGCACGCGCCCCGGGGGATCTACCGGCCCGAAACACCGCAAGACCCGTCCGGCCCGCCGCGGACGCACGGCTGAAGCGCCACTCGCACCGCCCGCGGGCCGCCGCTGCCCCACGGGGCGATCCCCGGAGACATCGAGGGAATAGATTGGCGTTCCCTCCTCCGGCCTCTATTGCAGGAGTCGGCGTTTCGGTGGACGTCTCCCTCTCCTCTGCCTCCATGTTCAACGACAAATCGATTCTCATCACCGGCGGCACCGGATCCTTCGGCCGCGCCTGCGCCCGGCACATCCTCAGCCATTATCAGCCGGCCCGGCTCATCATCTTCTCGCGCGATGAGCTCAAGCAGCACGAGATGCAGGAACTCAAAGAATTCCGCGCCCCGTGCATGCGCTTCTTCCTCGGCGACGTGCGCGACGAACGCCGCCTCGTGCAAGCCTTCCGCGATGTCGACACAGTCATTCACGCCGCCGCGCTCAAGCAGGTCCCCGCAGCCGAATACAACCCCCACGAGTTCATCAAGACCAACATCAACGGCGCCATGAACGTCGTCAGCGCCGCCCTCGAGTGCCGCGTCTCACGCGTCGTCGCCGTCAGCACCGACAAAGCCGTCAACCCCGTCAACCTCTACGGCGCCACCAAGCTCTGCAGCGACAAGGTCTTCGTCGCGAGCAACAGCTACGCCGGCCGCACCTCCACCCGCTTCGCCGTCGTGCGCTACGGCAACGTCATCGGCAGCCGCGGCAGCGTCATCCCGAAACTGCTGCGCCAGCGCGCCCACGGGAAGCTCACGATCACCGATCCGCGCATGACCCGGTTTCTCATCGACCTGCGCGCCGGTGTCGAATTCGTCCTCGATTGCGTCGGCAAGATGCGCGGGGGAGAGATCTTCGTGCCGAAACTGCCGAGCTGCCGCATCGGCGACCTCGTCGATGCGATGAGCGCGGGGTGCACAGTCGAGACGATCGGCCGGCGTCCCGGCGAGAAGATGCACGAGACCCTGATCGCGGCCGACGACGCCGGCAACACCCGCGAACTCGACGACCGCTTCGTCATCGCCCCCACCCATCCCCATTGGCGCTACGACGCCGACGCCATTGGCGGACGCCGTTGTCCCGACGGCTTTACCTACACCAGCGACACCAATCCCGATCAACTCTCGCCCGAGCGCATCCGCGAGATCTGCCGCGACGTCGCCCGGGAGATGGGCCTCGACGACAACTTCTGAACGCTCCGCCCGACGCGGGATCGCCCTCCTGCCCGGCTCATGTCCGCCACCCGCCGCGCCGCCAGCCCCCGCCAGAATCCGTCCCGCCTGCCCTGGCCCGCCACCTTTCGCCTCGGGCGCCGCATCGTCGGCGATGGCCGCCCCCCCTTTCTCGTCGCCGAACTCTCGGCCAACCACCGGCAGCAAAAGGCCCATGCCCTCGCCCTGATCGACGCCGCGGCGGACGCCGGCGCCGACGCCATCAAACTGCAGACCTACACGCCGGACACCCTTACCCTCCCCGCCCGCACCCGCCCCTTCCGCCTTGGCAAGGGCCTCTGGGAGGGGCGCTACCTTCACGATCTCTATCGCGAGGCCATGACCCCCTGGGAGTGGCATGCCGAGCTCGCCGCCCATGCCCGCGCCCGGGGTCTTCTCGCCTTCAGCACCCCCTTCGACGAAACGGCCGTGGACTTCCTCGAGCGCGAGATGCGGCCGCCCGCCTACAAAATCGCCTCCTTCGAAATCAACCACCTGCCGCTGTTGCGGCGCGTCGGCGCGACCGGCCGGCCGGTCATCCTGAGCACCGGCATGGCCACCGAACCGGAAATCGCCACCGCGGTGCAAACCCTGCGCGCGGCCGGATGTCCGGCCCTCCTGCTGCTCAAATGCGTCAGCAGCTATCCGGCCCGGCCCGCCGACTTCAACCTGCGCGCCATCGGCACCCTGCACGATCGCTTCCGGGCGCCCGTCGGCCTCTCCGATCACACCCTCTCCGATGAAGTCGCGCTCGGTGCCGTCGCCCTCGGCGCCAGTCTGATCGAGAAACACCTCACGCTGCGCCGCGACGACGGCGGCATCGACGCCGGCTTCTCGCTCGAACCGGCCGAATTCCGCCGCATGGCCACCGCCGTGCGCACCCTGCACGCGGCTCTGGGCGCCGACACACTCGGGCCATCCCGCCAGGATCGCAGCCAGCGCCGGTTTCGCCGCTCCATCTTTGTCGCGGCCGACGTCGCGCCGGGCGAAATCCTCACCGCGGAGAACCTGCGCATCGTGCGCCCGGCCGACGGTCTCGACCCGCGACACTGGGACGAAGTCCTCGGCCGCCGCGCCCGGCGCCGCCTGAAAGCGGGCACCCCCTTGCGCCAGGGGGATTGGCTCTGAGCGCGCGCTCCGGTGGCCGGCGGCGTTATTGTCCCCCGGACCGGGGCGGTCGCGAGGAGCCGCAGCCTCTCCGGCGGGCCACCCTCCCAGCTACGCGGCACCGATCCGCAGCATCTTCCTGGCGACGCGCTCCGCACCTCGCCCATCCAATCCGGGAAAGGAAACCCGCTCCGGCTCGCGCATCAGCGTCTCGAATGCCGCCCTGATGCCAGCCGCGGGATCCGCAAACCCATCAACGACAGGCACGCCCCAGCGTTGCGACACCTCCCAGGCGAAGAGCCGCTGATTGTCCGCACCGATCACCGCGACAAAGGGCACGCGCAAGAACCCCAGCTCATACACCGTGCCGCCCGCGCCGATGATGCCCCGCCGGCACTGCCTCGCCCACCCCGCGAACGCCCTCGCGTCGAGCGCCTCCAGCCAGACCCCCGCGGCAAACCGGTCCAGCGCCGCGCGCAGGTCCCGCCGCCCGGGCAGGTGGGCCGGCCGGACGACGACCGGAGCGAAACGCACGGCGTCGAGGCTCGCGAGGACATCCAGCGCCACGGCCGTGAGGCCGAGCGGATCGGCCCCGCCCATGGAGATCAGCACCGGCTCCACATCGGGCGGGAAGGGAAGCTGCACCTGGTCGGGCTGCATCAGCCCCGGCCGCAGCAGCGCATAGCGCTCGCCGAGCAGCGCCGGCACGTCCGCGGGATAGGGCGATTTTTCCAGGCCGAGCCGCGGGTTCACCACGAGGTCCGCCGCCCGCAACCGTCGCCGTCCTTCGTCATCGATCACGAGCAGCCGCGGTTCGCCGCCGTCCGCGCCCCTCGCGGCCGCTTTCATCTCGACGAGTTCACGGTCCGCGGGAGCGTAGTCGTCGACCACGAGCCAGGCGCAGGCCGGGGGCGGTTCTCCGCCCGCAAGCACCCGCGCAAAGGGCGCGAGCATGTCGAAGGGGACACCCGTGCGCTCCGAATCCGTCCACAGGATACACTCGACACCGTGCTCGCCAAGCGCGGCCGCCAGTGCGGCGCAGCGGGCGAGATGGCCCAGGCCGACTCCAGAGCCGAAGGCGAGGCGAAAGACGACAGGGGGGGAATCGTTCATAGGCGGCAGGTCCGGACGAAGGCTTCGAGGGCATCGGCGACCCTCTCGAGGTCCTGATCGCGCATGGCCGGAAACAGCGGCAGACTGAGGCAGCCCCGATACCAGGCCTCGGCGCCCGGAAGAGTGGTCTCACCGAATCGTTTTTTGTAGAAAGTATGTCGATACACCGGGATGTAGTGCACCTGGGTGCGGATGCCGCGGTCCGCGAGAAACTCGACGGCCCGGCGCCGCAGCGCCGCATCGGCGAAATGCACGACAAACAGGTGCCATGCCGAGCCTTCGTCCGGCGGAGGCAGCGCGAAGATATCGCGCAGGCCCGGCCGGTCGAGCCGCTCGAGGTAGCGCCGGGCCAGCGTCCGGCGGCGTTCGAGAAACGCGTCGAGCCGCCGGAGCTGCGAGAGTCCGAGAGCAGCCTGGATGTCGGTGAGCCGATAGTTGAAACCCAGCTCGACCTGATCCTGAAACCACGGCCCCTCGCCGGGCGGGAGCCGATCCGGCGACGGTTTGTCGATGCCGTGGCTGCGCAATCGCCGGATCCGCCCGGCGAGATCGGCATCGTTGGTGAGCACGGCGCCCCCTTCGCCGGTGCAGATGTGTTTGACCGGATGGAAGCTCAGGATCGCCGCCCGGGTGTGGCGGCAGGAGCCGCTGCGAAAGGAGGTGCCATCGGCGGCGCGGCCCAACCCGCCGAGGCTGTGGGCGGCATCTTCCACGAGCGTCCAGCCGCGCCGTCCGCACACGCGGGCGAGCCCTTCGAGGTCGGCCACCCTGCCGGTGAGGGAGACGGCGATGACGAGGCCCGGCGGCACCCCGCGCGCTTCGAGGGTGTCGAGCGCCGCCTCGAGGTGTCCCGGGGTCATGAGCCCTGTGCGGGGGTCGACATCGGCCAAGGCCACGCCGCCGCCGGCGTGCAGGAAGCAGTTGGCCGTGGCGGCGAAGGTGATCGGCGAAGTCACCCCCACCTGCCCCGGCCCCACGCCGAGAGCGATGGCGAGCAGATGCAGCGCCGCCGAGCCACTGGAGACCGCCACGGCATGGCGCGCGCCGGTGGCGCGGCAGAGCGCTTCTTCGAAGGCACCGACCGTTGGGCCCTGGGTGAGAAAGTCGGCGTGAAGGGCGGCGATGACGGCGGCGATATCCGATTCGTCGATGAATTGCCGCGCGTAGGGCAGCGGGCCGGGCGGGGGGGGCGCGTGTTTTCTGCTCGGGCGGGGATCCGGATTCATAGGCCGCTCAGGCGCGACCCAACAAGCCTTCCCTCAATCCGGCAAGCCCTTGTTGCGTGCCGTAGCCGCGGCGCACCTGGCGGCTGCGGCGGGTGGCGCGGTTGAGCTCGCTGAGCTCGGCGCCGACGCGGTCCATTTCGCCGCGGAGAAATGCGAGGTTGGCCTTTTCCCGCTCCTGGAGCCGCTCGATGCGCGCTTCGAAGGCGGCGATCTCGGCCCGGCTCAGGTTGGCCTGGCGCCGCGCGTTACCGAGATGTTCGGCGAGGCGCAGCTTGCGGGTCTCCAGCGCGATGGCGAACTGGATGTCGCCGCGCCGCAGTGCGCTGGTCTCACGGTCGGTGAGATCTTCGTAGGCACTGAGCAGGACGAAGATGCGGCCCGGGGTTCGCATGCGGGATGGCGGTGCGGCTGGAGAAGAGAGGGGCATTCAGGCGGAGAGGGAGAGTCCGGCTCCGGCCGGCGCCGCCTGGGTGCCCTGCTCGCGCATCATCTGTTCCCAGGCATCGCGGATCTCGGAGATCATGTTCATGACCGGACGCAGGTTGCCCGGCTGTTTCTTCATGTTGGCCTCCATGATCTGGGTGATCATGAAGTCGTAGAGACGGAACATGTTCAGGGCGAACTCTCCACCATCGCGGTGATTGAGGCAGCGCTGCAGCTCGAGCAGGATGTTCTGGGCTTTGAGCAGATTGTTGTGGATCGTCTCGTTGCGCTTCTGCACATCCTCGATCTCGAAGCCCTCGAGCGCCGTCCCCAGAAAACGCAAAGCCCCGTCATAAAGCATCAGAATGAGCTTGGCGGGGCTGGCGGTATCAACGGCGACGGTCTTGTATGAGGAGACTTGGCGAGTGTTGACCATGCCCTGTTCCATCGGATCAGAGCGCTCAGATTTCAGAGAAAGGTGTGATATATTGAGCAATTTTCTCTACGATCTCCTGTGAAGGATAGTTCGGGTCGGCCAGGAGGGCCTTTCCCCGCTCCACGACCTCGGGGCGGATCTCGGGGATGGCGGCGAGCCGGTCGCGGATGCCCTGTGAGAGATCGGCTTTGAAACGCTCGCCGCGCGCTTGCGCGGGATCATGACGAACCTCGCCGGAACCATTGGCGCCGTTGGCGCCCTGTTTCATGCCAGAGTGGTAGATGTAGCCGGAGTTGCCGATAGGATTGATGTTCATTGCTGGAGGGATGGTTGAGTTTGTTGGACTGTTTTCTGTCAGGTGGGTGGTTTTGCGTCTTTGCGTTAATAGCTTTTTGACAATTCCATCGGCCCGCTGGCCGGAGGACTTTAAGCCATTTGCAAAAAATTTATGACGAGTCGCGCGGCGGCAGGGTGCCAAACATCGCGCTGCCGACGTATTTGGCGAAGCGCACCGGGCTCTGGAGGATGCCCGAGGTGTGGCCGAGTGGATAGGTCTGCCGGCTGTTGTCCTGGTAGTAGCGGCGGGCCGCGACGGCGACCGAGGGCTGAGAGACATCGAAAAGATCATCGAAGGCCCACAGCGCACGCCCCGAAGGGATCTCGACGAGCCGCGCCCGCACGCCGATGGCCAGCGGCTGGTAGGGCTTGTAGTGTGTGAGGTCGACGAGCAGGACGCCGTCGGCCCCGAAACGCTCGCTCAGTGCCGCGAAGAGCGTGGCCGGGAGCGCCGCGGTGGTGCCGACCGAGCGCACGCCGAACATGGCCTCCATGTCGCTGCGGGAGACGGGGGTGATCTCGAAACGCCCGAGCTTGGCGAGTTCCGCCGTCATGGCTTCCTCGAGAGACCCCATCTCTTCGTCGGTCCAGACACGCGAATGCAACGGCAGGACGGCGACGCGCCGCAACGAGGCCGGGAGCGGCCCGGCGTGGGTGAAGTTTGCCGGCTTGTAGGCGCGGCCGACCGGGATGTCCATGTCGCGGTCAACCGTCGAGCAGCCGGTGAAGACGATGACCATGAGCCCGGCGACCGCGCCGAATGCGATCGACCGAAGGGAACGGGCCGCACCCGCAACACTGGCGCGGCGCATCCACGTGAGGGAACTGATGTCAGACACTGAGGCGGATCAGGTTTTCAACGCGCTCTGCAGGGAAGCCAACTGAGCCTGTATCTGTGACTGCGCCTGCTCCATGCTGATGAAACTTGCCTCCAGCCGATTCCTTTCCGCTTCGAGGCGCCGCTCGATGTCGGCAATCTGTTTATCGAGCGACTGGTTCTGCCGATTGAGAGATTCTTCCTGGGCGTCGATGAGCCCGTCGGTGGCGACGAGCTGGGAAATGTAGGTGTCGATCTGGGCGATGAGGCCCGTCGACGGGGTGGTGAAGAGATCTTTGACCTCGTCGAGATTGCTTTCGAGCGCCGCGCTCAACTTGGCCTCGTCCTTGACCACGAGGTTGGCCGATGTGCCATCAAAATCGATACCGAGCGACTCGAGCCGCTTGATCGTGCCCGAGAGCCCGGAGACTTCCGAGAAAGCCATGGAACGCAGGCGCCGGCCGATGTCGGCGAGCTCCCGGTTGCCGGCGAAGGGCTGCGTTTTCACGTTCCCCTCGTCGTCGACAGTGATGTCGGTCTTCGAATCGATGAAGTATTGGACGGCGTTGAACTTCTCGATGAAGGTGCGAATGGCCGACTCCACGCCCCTCGGTATCGCTGCCGACCGTGATGGTTTGCGAGCCGAGGGAGGTCGCCGTCACGGAGAGCCCGGTGACGCCGTGGACGGAGGCGTCGAAGGTGTTGGACGCGCTCACGATGGTGCCGCCACCGTTGAGGGTGAACTCGGCGTTGGATCCCCGCGTGACGGTTGCGGTGCTGTTGAGACCGAGCGCTTCGAGCAGACCGCCGGCGCTCTCGGAGACGGCCACGTCGACGTCGCCGGTGTTGTTGTTGGTGAGCGTGAAACGATCGGTCACGGCGTCGTAGGTCATCGTCACCTCCGCGTCGGAGGTGTTCACGCGGGTGATGATGTCCTGCACGGAGTCATCGTTGACGTTGTAGCTGATGGTGACGCCGTTGATGGTGAACGAGCCATTGCCCGAACCGTCGACAGCGGTGACGGCCGTGCCGAGACCGGCATCGGCGATCGCATCGTTGAGCGAAACGGAACCGACGGCCGCGGCGCTGGATACGGTGTTGCTGTCGTTGTTGTAGAGCTTGAGGGCGTAGAGAAAGTTGCTGGTGTCGGCGCCGCCGCCGAGCGTGATCGTCGATGCGCTCGAAAGGGTGACACGGTCCGTGGCGGCGTCGTAGGAGCCGGTCACCTGCCCGCCGGTCGCGGTGGAGATCTTGTCGAAGACGTCCTGGAGGGTATCCGTTTCCTCGACCGTGACCGTCTGCCCGTTGATCGTGAAATTTCCGGTCGTCACGGCCGTGGGCAGGCGCATCTCGGAGACCAGCAACGCCGAGACGTCGTTGGTGGCATTGATCGGGGCGGAGACATCCGAGGCCCCGGTGCGGACGCTGCGCGTGGCCAGCCGCGTGACGTTAAAGGTAAACTCACCCAGTGTCGCGGACGCCGCCGCCGTGCCGGTCCAGCCGAGATCCTCGTCCCCGAAGCTCAGTGTGCGCTTGCTGAAGGCATCGTCGGAGGAGAGGTCCTTCACCGCATCCTGCAGGTCGGTGAGCTTGGTGCGAAACTCGCCAAAAAGCGTGAGCTTTTCCTGATTGTCGCTCTTTTCCGACTGCAGGCGGTACTGGGGGACCCGCTGCAATTCGATGAGCTGGTCCACCATCGTCTTCCAGTCGAACCCGGAAGCGAGGCCACTGAGCTGAAAATCAGGCATGATAACCCTGGGTTGTGATCAAGTTACTCTGGAGTATCGCCCCCGGAAAATCCGACTTTAACCCCAGGAGAGGGAATTTCGACACCCCAGCGGGTTTGAGTAAAAATACTCACTCGCCTCCCGGGTGCCCGTCTGCATCCGGTTCCGCCGCGGCCGCGACACCCGCCGCCTGCAGCCGCTCGAGCAGGAACCAGGCCCCCTCAGCGACGGCCCAGGCCTCTTCCCGGATGGCGCGGATCTGCCGTTCGCGCGCCTCGGCCCCTTTGCCGAGCCGATCCACCGCTTCCCCGGCGCGATATCGCGCGAGGCGAAACCGGCCCGCCTCGAAGATCGCGTAGTCCCCGCCCTGCCCTTCGACAAAGCGCCACAGCGCATCGAATCGCTCCGTCAGTCCCGCTGGTGCCGCCTCGCGGAGAGAGGCCTCCGGCGCGGGCCCGTCGAAGAGCCGTTCGAGATCCGTCAACAAGCCGAGCGCGCGCCGCAAGACCTCCCTGCTCCACCGGAGCGTGGGCTGGAGCACCCGCCGCACCGCGGCCGGGTCGAGGGCATATCCGCCTCCCGCGAGGGCCCGGGACGCCAATTTGCCGAAGACATCCGGCAACGCGTCTCCGCCCAGCCAGGTCTTCGCATCCTTGAACGAGGCGTAGGGCACGCCCCGGATCCGCGCGCCCAGCCGCGAAGTGTTGATCATGCGCAAGCCCGGACGGCTCGCCGCGATCGCCTCGAAGGTTTTCAGATACACATAGAGTTTTTCCTCAACCGCCACCTGCTTGAGCGTGTTGCCCGGCAGCATCCGGCAGCGCGCCTGGTCCACCCGGTTCGCGTTCAGGTCGCTGTAGAAGGAATCTTTCGCGTGGCTGCGCCCATCCGGCGCAGCCGCCAGATCCTGCCCGACGAGACAGAGCTTCGGGCATCCCAGCAGGACCGCCAGATCCACCGCGCAGGCGGAAACCGTGCCCTGCTCGATGAGGCTGGTGCCCGGCGCCACGCCAAGGCGGCGGCGAATTTCGCACGCGAGCGTATTGCTCCCGCTCCACGCGTAGACCCGGCCGTCGAACAGCGCCGGCACTTCCGGCGAAACCAGCGGCGTCGTCACCAGCCAGGTGCGATCGGTTGGCACCCCGCGAAAGCCCAGCGCGGTGTGCCCGCGCGGATCAGCCGCCAGGACCAGATGGGGGACGATGCCGGCATGGCGCAGGGCGCGATACGAGGAGTTCACCGCCACGATCAGCGCCCTGTCCTGCATCTCCCGCAAGAACTCGAGCGACTCATCCAGGGACGGCCCCGCCGAGACCAGAAGCATCGCCACGCCCGAAAACACCCCGCGCAGCGCCGCCACATCCGGCGCGCAGATCACCCTCTCCAGATTGTCGAACGAGTTGGTCATCCACAACTCCGCGTCCACCACTGCGGTGCCATACAGCTTTCGCCGCACATCCACCTGGCGGGCGAATTCCATGAAAAACCGTCCGAAATACGCCGGCTGCTGATTGTAGCACGGCGCAAAGACGAGCGCCTCCACATCCTTCACCCGCAACACATCGAGACTCTCGAGAGCGGAGAAAAACCCCTCGTCCAACGCCCCGACACCGAGCAGCAGCCGCCGATCCGCCAGCAGCTCACGCCAGTCCTCCCGCGCCAGCGAATCCCGCAACACCCCGGCATCCGGCTCCGCGACAAACACCGTCACCGAAGCGTCCGCCGCCTCCAGCAACAGGCGCACGTGCGCGCCCTCACCCCATCCAGACACCGCCAACAACGCCCCGCGCTCCCAGACTCTGTCGCCCAGCCACCACCTCGCCACCCGTCGAGCCGCCTCCGCCGGCAGCCCGCCGGCCGCCGCCGCCTTCTTCTCCCCGGCCACCCGCGCGGCCGTGACGGGAAAACGGCTGCGCAGCACCTCGAGGTTTTCCGCAAACAGGCTCATCCCCGCGCCTCCTTCACTGCACGCAACACCTCCGCAAGTCGACCGAGCGCGGGCGCGAGATCATCCTTCGTCGCCAGAGCCAGCCGCGCCACCTCGCCGCCGTGCACCGCCTCGACCCAGCGCCCGAGGGCAGCGACGGCCGCCTCCACCGCCGTCCGAACCGCATCGATATGCGCGAGCGCACCGACATTCTCCATGGCCGCTCCGAGCGTCCCGGCGGCCTCGGCAAAGGCGCCGACTACTTCCGGCCACGGCTTGCGCAGCGCCTCCACCGCCAGTTCCTCGACCCGCGCGCGTATCGGCCCGATCACTTCAAGGACCGACTCACAAAGCCGTCGCTCCGCCTTCGCCTGCGGCAGGGTCGTTATCTCCACCCGGTCGAAGGAGGCCAACGCGCGCGACGCGTCCAACTCCTGCACAGCCACCCCGTCGGCCGCCGCCGCGGAGATCACGCGTCCACTCTGCCCGAGCACCTGCATCAGCAGATCGGTCAGCGCCCCGAGCGTGGCGGGTGGCTCGCCGTCGAACACCACCTTCTCACCATCGATGTAAACTACAGCCACAGGCAAAGGGGATGGATGAAATTACCCATGGAACGAAAATTCGAGCTAAAGAAATCACACCAGCGCCGATAAATCCCCCCGTTGGGCAACTCCCCAATGGGTGAGGTCTGACACCAGACAAAAACAGACCCGTCGCGGCACGGACGCCGCAAGCTCACAAACATCAAGGAAGATCATGTCAGTTGTTATCAACACCAACTTCGCAGCGAGCGCTGCCTACAACAACCTCGCTTCGACCAACAAAGCCCTCCAGCGCAGTCTGACCCGCCTGTCGTCCGGCATGAAGATCGTTCAGCCGTCCGACGATGCCGGTGGACTCGCTGTTTCCATGAAGTTGACGGCCGCGATCAACCGCACGGACGCCGCCTCCACCAACATCGGCAACGCTCAGTCGTTCCTCCAGGTGCAGGACGGCGCCCTCAAGACCGCGGGCAAGATTCTCGACCGTATCTCGGAACTCACCACGCTCTATCAGGACGTCACCAAGTCCTCGAGCGACAAGGCGAACTACGAGACCGAGTTCGACGCTCTCAAGGAGCAGCTGGCATCGATTGCCGCCGAGAAGTTCAACGGCGTCTCGATTTTCTCCAGCTCCAGCTCCGGCAATACGCTCTCGGTCAAGATCGACGAAGCCGGCAGCCAGTCCGTCGACATCACCAAGGCCAACCTCAATGGCACCAGTGGTGATGTCGCCAGCGTCACCGGCACCTCCGACCTCAGCTCGCTGACGATCTCCACGGTTTCCACCGCGATCCAGAACGTGGCCACCAGCCGCGCGCAGAACGGTGCTGAGTTCAGCCGCCTGAGCTTCGCCAACGAGATGCTCACGACGAACCGCCAGAACCTCGAAGCCGCGAACAGCCGTATCAGCGACGTCGACGTGGCTCGCGAGTCCACCGAACTGGCCCGTTTGTCGATTCTCACGCAGTCCGGCACGGCGATGTTGGCGCAGGCCAACTCCTCGAGCCAGATCGCGCTGCGACTCCTCGGCTAATAATCACCCCACGACGAAAGCGCGTCGGCTCGCCGAACCGCTTTCCACTGGAGTTTCCCGGGCGCCGGTCCTCAATGGACCGGCGCCTTTCTCTTTCTACCGATGCCCTCGGCCTCCCCGCATATCCTCCTGCTCGCCCCCGGCGCGAAGATGGCGCTCGCCCGCGCTCTCGCTCGAGCGGCCGAGGCGCGCGGCGGCCGGCTCACCGCCCGGGAGGCCGACCCCGTCGCACCGGCCGCGGGCTGCTGTCACCACACCGTCAGCGGCGCCCCGATCGACGACGCCGACGCCGCCGCCAGCCTCCTCGACTGGTGTCGCCGCGAGGGCGTCGACCTCGTCGTCCCCTCCCGCCACGGCGACCTCCCTGCGCTCGCCTCGGCACGCGAGGCCTTTTTCTCTGCCGGCATCGCCCTCGCGATCTCAGAACCCGACTGCATCCGCATCTGTCTCGATAAACGCAATACCTGGCGCTGGCTTTCCGCCCACGGCCTCCCGGTGCCCGCGCAAACCACCGTCGGGGAATGGCCCGACAGCCCGCTGCGCGACCACCTGCCGCTCATCGCCAAAAGCCCGACCGGCAGCGGCAGCCGCCAGCTCGTCCGAGTGACGGAACCGGCAGCGCTCGCCATGCTTCCCGCCGACTGGATCCTGCAGACTCCCGCCCCGGGGCGGGAATACACCGTCAATGTCTACGTGGATCGCCATGGCCGAAGCGTTTGCGAGATCCCGCACGCCCGGCTGATGGTCGGGGACGGCGAAGTCATCCGCGCCCGCACCGAACGTATTCCCGTGTTGATGACGCTCGCCCGCCGCATCGCCGAAGGTCTTCCCGGCGCCCGCGGCCCTCTCAACATCCAGATGTTCCACGACGACCGGTCAGGCCGCACCACCGTGATCGAGATCAACCCACGCTTCGGCGGAGGCTATCCGCTTGTCGACGAAGCCGGCGGCACCTTCGCCGAATGGTTGATTTCCGAATACATCGAAGG